>JACRLM010000088.1 GCA_016235255.1 Nitrospinota bacterium
CCCAGGTTGAGGAAAGTGAGCGGTTATAAACACCTGCCGGAACTGCGTGAAATCATGAAACAGGTTCTGGCGGGGAAGATAATGGTGAAAGCGGCGTGACGGTCATGCCGGGAGTTTCAACTAAAAAAGGGATTGACTCCCAGTGGCGGCGGTTATCACCTTGTAACCGGACTTTTCCAGGTTATATGAAAGCAGTTCGAGGATATCCTCCTCATCGTCCACAACCAGTATTGTTTCCATGCCGTCCTTATGCGGTTACTGAGGTATTCTACCTAAAAGCGGCGCGCCGCAATGTTAGTATTTTATTAAGAAAACTCCCCTGGTAAAAATCGCGCCGCCACGTCCAAACCGCCTTGATTGTTGTGCTAAGATTACGGGCGGGATTTAACACGATCTTAACAATCCGGCCACAAGTTGTCTGGTACGATTCGCGGGTGCTTTCCGTAAGCGCGCGCACAGGCCGGGAAACCGGGCCTCATATGACAAAAGGAGAAACGCGATGGGTCTGAAATCGAAACTGGCGGTCTTTGCCGCCATGATCTGCCTGCTTGCCGCAGGTTACGCCCCGGAGGCCATTGCGGCGGGAGGCGCGCCGAAAGTGGACTCGAAAATAGCGGCATATAAAAAGGTGAGCGGGATAAGCGGAAGCGTATCGTCCGTCGGGTCGGACACTTTGAACAACCTGATGACCCTGTGGGCCGAGACCTTCAACAAGGCGTATCCGAACACGAAGACCCAGGTGGAGGGGAAAGGATCGTCCACCGCGCCTCCCGCCCTCATCGCCGGCACGGCCCAGCTTGGCCCCATGTCCCGGCCGATGAAGGAAACGGAGATAGACCAGTTCGAGAAGAAATTCGGTTACAAGCCGACGCAGATACGGGTGGCGGTGGACGCGCTGGCGGTGTTCGTCAACAAGGACAATCCCTTAAAGTCCATGACGCTGGCCCAGGTGGACGCGGTGTTCTCCAAGAGCCGCAGGCGCGGGGCCAAGGCGGACATGAAGACCTGGGAAGGGCTGGGGCTTACCGGCGAATGGTCCGGCAAGGCCTTGAGCCTCTACGGGCGCAACTCCGCCTCCGGCACTTACGGTTTTTTCAAGGACCACGCTCTCCTGAACGGCGATTTTAAGGACACTGTCAAAGAACAGCCCGGCTCCGCCTCGGTGGTGCAGGGGATCACCGTGGACCGTTACGCCATCGGTTATAGCGGGATAGGATACGCCACCGCCGGGGTGCGCGCCGTGGACATCGCCGAAAAGGACGGGGGCAAGCCCTTTGAAGCAAGCGCGCAGAACGCTTACTCGGGCAAATATCCCCTGTCGCGCTTCCTCTATATATATGTGAACAAGGCCCCGGGCAAGACCCTTGATCCGATCACTCTTGAATTCCTCAAGCTTGTGCTTTCAAAAGAAGGGCAGGACGTGGTGGTCAAGGACGGCTATTTCCCGATCCCCTCTTCCATCGTGGAAGAGGAGTTGAAAAAAATCGGCAAGTAGCGCCTCCGCCTGAAGACCTGGTTGACCGAAACAGGAGCAAGTGATGGATAAAATGGGGGGGCCCCGGCCAGCCGGCAATCTGCGGCCAAGGCTGAAGACGGACGTGATGACCCGCCGGCTTGTCACTCTTGGCGGCGGCGCGGTGATAGCCTCCATCCTTTGCATTCTGCTTGTGATCGTCGCGGAGGTCTATCCCCTTTTCACCCCCGCCAGGGCCACCATGGAAACAGCGCTCACGCCGGCGGAGGGGGAACGGACGCCCATTTCGATGGGGCTGGACGAATACCGCCAATCGGCATACCTGATAACGAAGCGCGAGGCGCTGGTGGTCTCCATGAAAGACGGAATACTGGTCAAAAACGTCCGTTTCCCATGGGCGGACGGCGCGGTGGCCGTTTCCGCCACTCCCCTCGCCGACGGAGTGGTGGCGCTGGGCCTTTCCGACGGACGGGTGGCGCCGGTGGAGATCACTTTCGAGTCCTCTTTTAACGAGCGCGGCGAGAAGGTGGCCGATTGCGTGATCCGTCCCGGAGAACCTGTGGTGGTGAACAAAAGCGGCGGAGCCGTAAAATTCCTCGCGCACGCCCAGACTGAGCAAGGCCCTGTGACCGCGGCGGTAATCGGCCCGGACGAGCTTGCCGTGCTGTCCGTCACCGAATCTAAAAGCCTTGTAGGCCCGGTTGAAAAACAGGCCACGCTCAAAACTGTCCCCCTTCCTTTGGAAGGGGTAATAACGGCCATCGCCATGGACAAAAGGGGCGAAGATATCTTTATAGGCACTTCCGCGGGAAGGATCGCCCGGGTGAGCCTGAAGGATTCGCCCGAACCTGTGGCCGGGGAGATAGTCACCGCCGCTTCGGCCCCCGGCGCTTCGGTGAGCGTGCTCGGTTTCCTGCTGGGTGGACGCACGCTTGTGGCGGGGGACACCGCCGGGGCTGTCAGCTCCTGGCAGATGGTCAACGACGAGCATGGCGTGCGCAGGCTGATAAAGAACTATAGTTTCACCTCGCACAGGCGGGCTGTCACATCCTTCGCTTCTTCCGCCCGCAACAAGGGCTTTGTGACGGCCGATGAGTCGGGACAGGTGATGCTCCGTTACGGCACCACAGGCTCCACCCTTTTAAGAGTGGAGGCGGCTGGTGAAAAGATCGGCCAGATTGTGATGCCGCCGAAGGGGGACGCATTCGCCGCGCTCACGGCGGCCGGGGAGATAAAAGAATGGAAGCTGGACAACCCCCACCCCGAAGTGACGTTGCGCGGCCTTTTCGGCAAGGTCCGGTATGAAGGGTACGAACAGGGGGAATACGTATGGCAGTCCACCGGCGGGGCGGACGATTTTGAGGCGAAGCTAAGCCTTACACCGCTTATTTTCGGAACTCTCAAGGGGACGTTCTACGCCCTTCTTTTCGCGGTCCCCCTTTCGCTGCTGGCGGCCCTTTACACTTCCCAGTTCATGGGGCCGGGCCTTAAAGGGATAGTCAAACCGGCGGTGGAGATCATGGCCGCCATGCCCAGCGTGGTGCTTGGGTTCATCGCGGGGCTGTGGCTCGCCCCTGTGATGGAGAAGATAGCGCCGGGTGTGTTCCTGATGCCGTTCATGGCCGTGGCCTCGGTATTGGCCGCGTTCGCCGTGTGGAGCAAGATGGCTTCTCCTGAGTTGCGCGGGCGGATGACCCACGGCAAGGAGCTCCTTGTGATAATCCCCGCCGTGCTGGCGGCGGTGTGGCTCTCCTTGTCGCTGGGGGCGCTGCTAGAACAGGCTCTCCTGGGGGGGGACTACCGGGTGTGGCTTCGGGAAGCGCTGGGGCTCACCTTCGACCAGCGCAACAGCCTCGTGGTCGGCTTTGCCATGGGCTTTGCCGTGATCCCGATAATATTCACCATCGCCGAGGACTCGCTGTCCAACGTGCCGGCGCATCTTAAGGCAGGGTCGCTGGCGCTTGGGGCCACCCCATGGCAGACGGCGCTTCGCGTGGCCCTCCCGGCGGCAAGCCCCGGGATATTCTCCGCCATAATGATAGGTTTTGGCAGGGCCGTGGGCGAGACTATGATAGTGCTCATGGCCACAGGCAACACCTCGATAATGGACCTGAGCGTGTTCAACGGGTTCCGGGCGCTTTCCGCCAACATCGCCGTGGAGCTTCCCGAGGCTCCCGAGCAGGGAACGCTGTATAGGACACTGTTTTTGGCCGCCCTGCTCCTTTTCGCCATGACATTCATCGTGAACACCGCCGCCGAAATGGTGCGGCTGAAACTTCGCAAAAGGTATTCGGAGATATGAGGGACTATTTTAAGAGCGGCGATCCTTTCATATGGCTCACGGGGGGCGCCGTCGCCTTCGCGCTTTTAATGGTGGCGGGGCTCGTGTTCCTGATAATGGTGAACGGGCTGGGATTTTTCTGGCCGGAGGATGTGGCCCGGCTTTCGCTGGCCGACGGGCGGACAGTGACGGGGCAGATAGCCGAAAGGGAAGAGTTCGGCCCCGTTGGCGCAACCAAGTGGCGCGTGAAAGTGAAACAGGCCAACCGTGACTTGCACGGACAGGATTTCATCTGGATTGACGAGGCGGACATCCGGGCAAGCGCAAAGCCCGCGGACGCGGTGGTGCTCGAGCGGCGGGAGTGGGGCGATTTTATCGGGGAGATAAAGGAAGTAAAGGAGGGTGGGGCTTTGGCCGGATCGGGCCCGGCGGCTGGATACGATGCGCTAGTAAAACTGCTTCCCGCCGCGCGTGAAACGTTCGACTATGTGCGCCGGATGGAGCAAAAGGACATCGGCGAGCTCAATTACGCGCAGGAGAGGATCCGGCTGAAGCTTAAAAAGATGGAAACGGCCGGAAAGCCCGATGTGCCGGAAAGCGCAAAGCTCAGGGAAGAAAGCCAGCGGCTCAACGACAGTTACTCGGCGTTGATGGCCAGGATTGACGCGATAAAAAGCAAACAGACGGCCAGCGTCACAGTTTCCGCCGGCGAGGGGATGGAAAAGGAAATACCGTTGGCCCTCATTGTCCGGGTGACCCGCCCCAACAGCATGGGGGTGTTCGGCAAGACGGGGGTGTACCTTTCCAAGATATGGGAGTTCGTGGCGGACGACCCGAGGGAGTCCAACACCGAGGGGGGCGTTTTCCCGGCGATTTTCGGCACAGTACTGATGGTGATGATAATGAGCGTGGCCGTGGCCCCTTTCGGCGTGCTGGCGGCTTTCTACCTGCGGGAGTACGCCCGGCAGGGGACTTTTGTCAGCGCTGTGCGCATAGCGGTGAACAACCTGGCGGGCGTCCCGTCCATAGTTTTCGGCGTATTCGGCGTGGGGTTCTTCATTTACTTCATCGGCGGGACGGTGGACCGGGTGTTCTTCTCCGAATCGCTCCCCACCCCCACATTCGGGACGGGGGGGATATTATGGGCGTCGCTGACCCTGGCGCTGCTCACGGTGCCGGTGGTGATCGTGGCCACGGAAGAAGGGCTTGCCGCCATTCCCAAGGGACTTAGGGAAGCGTCGCTTGCGCTTGGGGCGACAAAATTTGAAACGACATGGCGCGTGGTGCTTCCGGCGGCGCTGCCGTCCATTCTCACGGGGCTTATTTTGGCGATGGCCCGCGCGGCCGGCGAGGTGGCCCCTCTGATGATAACCGGCGTTGTGAAGCTGGCCCCGTCGCTGCCGATAGACGGTTTCTGGCCGTTTATGCATATGGAACGCAAATTCATGCACTTGGGCTTCCATATATATGACGTGGGCTTCCAGTCCCCCAACGTGGACGCGGCCAGGCCCATGGTCTACACCACCACACTGCTTTTGCTTCTTATCGTCCTGGCGCTCAACATCGGGGCGATAATGACGCGCAACAGACTGAAGAAAAAATTCGCCACATCGGCCGTTTGAGAGGTAAATTGAAATATGGACAGGTTAGAAAAACCGCGCCAAGGCGCGCATTGTGGGATGAATGATGGTGGAATTTAGCTCCCGTCCGCTTTCCGGGACCTTTGGCGGCATGGCCGGGATGGAGGAGGATTTGTCCGGCCCGTCGGTGATGGAGCTGAAAAAACTGACGCTCTATTACGGAAAAAAATCTGCCATCCGGAACATAGACATCACGTTCCTTAAAAACAGGATCACCGCGCTCATCGGCCCGTCCGGCTGCGGCAAATCCACGCTGCTTCGCTGCCTGAACAGGATGAACGAACTTGTGGACGGGGTACGTATCGAGGGGGAGATACTCCTGGGGGGGAAGAACATTTACGACGCGGACATAATGGCGCCAGAGCTTCGCAAACGGATCGGAATGGTGTTCCAGAAGCCCAATCCCTTCCCCAAGACCATATATGAGAACATAGCTTATGGGCCGCGCATCCATGGCTCCAACTCCAGACAGGAGCTGGACGCCATCGTGGAGCGGTGCCTGAAGGGCGCGGCGCTGTGGGAAGAGGTGAAAGACAGGCTCAACGAAAGCGCGCTGGGGCTTTCCGGCGGGCAGCAGCAGCGGCTTTGCATTGCCAGGGCGCTGGCGGTGGAGCCGGAGATATTGCTGATGGACGAGCCATGTTCCGCCCTCGACCCCATATCGACGGCCAAGATAGAGGACCTGATGGCCGACCTGCGGGAAAACTACACGATAATAATAGTCACCCACAACATGCAGCAGGCGGCCCGCGTGTCGGACTTCACCGGCTTTATGCTGCTCGGCGATATGGTGGAGTTTGGCATAACGCGCGAAATGTTCACAAAGCCGAAGGACAAGCGGACGGAAGATTACATTACAGGCAGGTTCGGTTAAAGGAAACGGAGAGACTAAGATGCCAAAGCATATGTTAAAAGAAATCGAGCGGGTCAAAAGCATGGTCCGCGCGCTGTCCACCCAGGTGGAGGAAAGCGTCCACCGCGCCGTCAATTCTATAGAAAGGCGGGACGCCGCCCTGGCCAACAGGGTGATAGAAAGCGACATAGAGATAGACCACATGGAGGTGGACGTTGAGGAGGAGTGCCTGAAGATACTGGCGCTCCACCAGCCCGTGGCCCAGGATCTGCGCTTCCTGGTGGCGGCGCTCAAGATCAACAGCGATCTGGAGCGCATAGCGGATTTAGCGGTGAATATCGCCGAGCGGGCCATATTCCTTTCCACGCAGGAAAAGCTGGACATCCCGTTCGACTTCTCCGGCATGGCCGACAAGGCCAAGGAAATGCTGGAAAAAAGCCTGGAGGCCTTTTTTGAGCTGGACAGCGGCCTTGCCCGCGAAGTGTGCGCCGCCGACGACGAGGTGGACGCCATAAACCGGGAGGTTTACGACAAGGTGAAGGACGGCGTAATCAAGCATCCTGCCAGCGTCAACAGCCTTCTGCACTTCCTCTCCGTGTCGCGCCACCTGGAAAGGATCGCAGACCACGCCACAAACATCGCCGAGGACGTGATTTACATGAAGGATGGCGACATCGTGCGCCACAAGGCTGAAGAATACAAGGAAGACGGAAGCGGCAAAAAATAGCGTCCGCCCTGCCCTCTGCGGCCATCCCGGCGGCGGCACGGGAGGACTCGCGAAGATCCGGGAGCAGGACTTCGAATTCGTGTTGCCGGATAACCGATGACGGTTTGTGGAATGACAGCGCGAGATACGCGCCCTTGGGCGGATGCCGGACTCCTGACCTTTGAATAGCGCTGAAAACAGGCCTCGCTCTGTTAGCAACAAATAGAAATGTCCGGTTTAGTAGCACATGAATTGTCCGCTTTGTCCATCCGGTGATTTCCGATTAATCCCGGCGGGGCCGCAAGCGGCGGACAGTTACGCCGCGGCCTTCCTTTTCTTTTTGATTTC
>JACRLM010000089.1 GCA_016235255.1 Nitrospinota bacterium
AATCCATTCTTCCCTTGCCAGTTTTCCCGTTACCGTTTACTCTTTTCATGTGACCTCCTTGCTTTCCGTTGTTTTCGTTCAAAAACATGGTAGCAGGTGAGGTCATACCTTCGTTTCAACTAAGTTTAGGACACTTTCGCCTGAACTTCTGTTTTTACCGGTAGCTTTATTGTATCCAATATCCATTTTTCTTAATTAAAGACCTGTCTGGGCGTCGCCTGATGAATAAAAAGTACTGTGTGCATTTCATGGCCGTGATTTATTTTCAAAGCCTACAGATTCGTCTCCCGCACAAAGTCCGCCAATCTCCCCGATGTTATCCGCAGTTTGGCCGACAATATGTGGGCAAGGTTGCGGTAAAGCTTCCCGGCCGTGTTCGCGTCGCAGCGTAACAGCGAAACCTGGTGGAGAACCAGCGTCTGGCAATCCCCCTCGGCGATGGCGGAGGCGGAGCGCGGGCCGCCGTCTATGATCCCCATCTCCCCGAAAATGTCCCCACGTTTGAGCGTGTGTATGGTGATGGACTTCTCCGGCGTGGGCCCTCTGCATATCTTTACGCTTCCGGCGATTATAAGGTGCATGTCCCGCGCCACTTCCCCCTCGCGGAAGATCATTTCACCGGCCTTGTGTTTGCGAAGCTGGCACACCTGCAGAAGCTTGTATATCTGGGAGAACTCCAGGTCGAAAAAGAACGTGAAACTTGCGCGGTATTTGCGTAGCGTGGCCAGCGTGTCCTGGCTTATCACGGCGTTGTCCCCCTCCAGAAAGCTTTCGTTGACCACCTCGTCGAGCTGGTCGGCGAAGGCAAGGCAGGATGGCAGGCGCAGCGCTGCGTCCTTGTTAAGGCATAGTCCCACGATCGCCGCCACCTTTTCGGGCACGGACGAATTGATCTCGCGCATGGGGATGGGATCTATCCTCAATATCCTCTCATAGAGGTTGAAAAGGTTGTCCGCCGTGAACGGCTTGTCCCCGGTCAGAAGCTCATAGGCCACCACCGCCAGCGAAAAAAGATCGGTCCTGAAGTCCACAGCGCCCCGGTTTATCTGCTCCGGCGACATGTAGTATGGCGTGCCGCCATAGCCCGGTATGGGCTTGACAGTCAGCCTGATACCGGAGCCTTCCGAGACCGATGCGACGCCGAAATCGAGCACCTTCGCAAGGCCGTTGTTCAGGTACATGATGTTCGACGGCTTGATGTCCCTGTGGACGACGCCGCGCTGGTGGGAGAAGTGCAAGGCCTTGGCCACCTGTATCAGGGCGTCGAGCTTCTGGCGGATGTCCAGCTTCAGCTCTGTCTTGCCCTGGATCACCTTGTCAAGCGACACTCCGTCCAAAAGCTCCATCACAAGGTAGCAAAGGGATCCTTCCATCCCGGCGTCGTATATTGTGACGAAATTGTGGTGGGACATCTGGCCGGAAATCTGCATTTCCATGGAAAACTGGCGCATGACAGACTCCGCGCTCAGGTTGTCCGGGGTAGGGGAGGAAGTGTCCGTGATCTTCACCGCCACGTCCCGGCCGATAAGCTCGTCCGTGGCGCGGTAAATCTTTCCCATCCCACCCCTGCCGATCATCTCGTGGAGGCGGTACCTGCCAATGTATTCGGGTATGTCTGCCAAAACGCGGCTCTCCATTAATCAAGGCGGATTATACGACATGACGGCTCCGTTTGAACACCGCCGAAGGCGGCCATGGGCCGGACGGCGGAGTATGACATTAACTATACCTTCCCCGGCGGGATTGAGGTATAAAATATATTCAGTGGCCCATGGCGGGCAAGCGTGGCCCCATGCAAGGGGTGTCAAACAGGTGGCTGGTATGAGCGAGGCTGATGTAAAAAGCGGTGACAGCAGGCATGTAAGAGTGATACTTGCCATTGCTTTTGTTACCATTCTGGCCGGCCTGGCGGCCCACATAGTCTCCGACCAGAACGGGGAAAAGACAGAGATAGTCCATCTGAACAAGGAAATCATGGACGGGGGCGCCAGGGGCGAAATGGTGGCAAAGTTGCGCTCGGCTTCCATGCCCGACCTTTTGGCGGTCTATTCCGCTGAAACGGGCCTTTTGCGCGACAGTTATCCTCAATACGATTACCTGCCAACCCTGGCCGATGTCCGGCGGGAAATGGTGGGCATGTACGGCTCCGAGGACGACAACGTCATCCGCGAGTTCATCATCGGCGGCTACTTTTTCGCCAAGGAGGACATGCGGCAGGCCGCAAGGCATTATGGAGCGGCCAGCCACCATCTGGGCGTGCCTTCGGTCTATCTGATGCAGGCGCTGGCCCTGCGCACCGCCGGGGAGGAGGTGGCCTCGTATCACGCCGCCACCAAATTGCGCGAACTGGCCAAAAAATCCGGCAATGTAAAGGTGATCGAGTCTTCCAAACGGCTATTGAGCAGGTTCGTGGAGAAGGCCAACGCGCTGCTGGCCATTTCCCTTGGGGTGGGCACGATGATCGCCTTGGCCCTGGCCGCCACCGGATATGTGGTGGCGCGAAGGATCAGGATGGGCAAAAAGGGGGAGGCGTATTTCGTCCCGCTGCCGTACAGGCGCGCGCTTGCGAGGCGCATTCAGGCCGCCACCGGGGCGGAACTTACAGCCATCGAGCTTGAGATAGACCAGATCAGGGAAAAAACAAACAGCGCCATTGCCAAAAGACATGCAAACGCCAATCTTGAACACAGGGAGGCGCGAAAGCTTGCGGACGTGCGCCGGGAGCTGGAAAAACTCGCCGATCCGGCGGTACGGTGGCTTGATACGGAAAAGGATTTTCTGGCCGGTTCGATGCATGACGCCATCCGGGACCACGGCAGGGCCATAATGCATTTTAACGCGGCCTTAGAGAAGGCCGACCTGCCGTCGTTCCACTACATGCTCGGAACATCGTTGCTGGCCAGGAAGAACAAAAAGGGGGCCGGAAGGGCCTTTCAAAAGGCGGTGGCGCTGGCAGGAAAGATAGAGGACGAGGCGATGGCCATCATAGCCTCAAGGCAGCTTGCCTCGTTATAAAGCGGTCAGACGCTGGCCTTTAGGATACCTTTGGAGCGGGCGGCCGGCTGCATGCCGCCGAACAGGGTGTTCACCATCAGTTGATATTCGCTTTCGGTAAGGTCCCGCTTCATCTTTTTAAAGTCGGCGCCCGCGGAAATCTTGTCCAAAAGCCAGTTGCGCTTGTCCCTGTCGCTCTTTTGGTCCAGAAGGCCTTTTAATTGGGCTATCATCCTGTCCGCGACGGCGCACACCTCCTTGTCTTCCAGAAACGTCTTGAAATCAATGAGGTTGTCTGTCTTCCGGCGGTATTTTTCGGCCCGGGCGTTCACCGCTTTTTCGTTTTCCTCGATGGTCTGGCTGCCATGGGCAAGCCTCACCGCATCCGCCAGGCCGGAGCTTATCTGGCGCGGCAACACGCCGTTGACAGGTTGCGCAAGTACCTGGGCCTCCAAATCCGCGTTGTCCGGGAAAAGAGGCTCCACCTTGGCCAGAAGCGCTTTGCCCAGAAAATCGGTTATAAGCGACTCCTGCTCCCTCATGTGATTAAAGCGGGTGATGGCGCCGTGGCATTCGTCGTTGAACTCCCTGGCGATGACCCCCAACTGCGGCTTAAGCTCCGTGAGCGCGTCCATAATAAGCTGCTTGGAGACCCCTTTGCGTATGATCGCCGAGGAGAAGGAGAGAATGGCCTTGTTTACGTTTTTTGTGCAGAATGGAAGGGTGATGTTCTTTAACGCATTTTCAATCTGCGCGTCGTCATCACTGTCATTATCCATGAAAGAACGGACTCACCCGGGTGGATTTGATTTTTGAACCCTGAATATAACACGTTTTGCGGCGTATGTGTATCATTTTCAACTTAATGGCCGCCGTCTCAGTCCGTCACCACATGCGCGTCCGCTCCACAGAATACGCACATGCCGCCGGACACGTGCATTTCCAGCACCGAGAATCCAGCGCGTGAAATTATCACCCGGCCGCATTCATGGCACTTGGTCTGGTTATACACCTCCTGCGGCACGTTGCCCACATACACGTATTTAAGCTTTTTCCCGGCTATGTCAGCCGCCCGCACAAGGGCGCCGTAGGGGGTCGGCGGGGATGTAAGTTTGTACTCTGGATGATAACGTGAAAAATGCAGCGGCATGAACGGATTTATATCCGCCATAAAATCGGTCAGTTTCTCGAACATCTCGTCCGTGTCGTTTAGGCCGGGGATAACAAGGTTGGTTATTTCCACATGGACTTTTCCGGCGGACCGCTTCACAGTCTCCAGCACGGCGGGCAGGGGGCCGCGGCATGTTTTCTTGTAGAACTCCGGGTCCATGGACTTTATGTCTATATTCATCGCGTCCGTCCACGGCAAAAGCTCCTCCAGCGGGCCGGGATTGATCACCCCGTTTGTCACCAGCACGTTCTTGAACCCGGCCTCACGCATGGCCTTCGATGTGTCCAGGACGTATTCGAACCATATCAGCGGCTCTGCGTAGGTGTACGCTATCCCCACGGAGCCGGTGGTGCGGGCGATTGCCACCGCCTCGTCCGGCGGGAGCAGGCGGGTGGGGAACTCATTTTGCGAGATGTGGTAGTTCTGGCAGAAGGAACACGCAAGGTTGCACCCGTTCGGGCCCACGGAGAGTATCTGGCTTCCCGGATGGAAATGGTACAGAGGCTTTTTCTCCACTGGATCCAGGTTTATGGAGGTGGTGCGGGCGTAATTTATGGCGTAAAGCTCGCCGCCGATATTCTTTTTGCCCCGGCAGATGCCGGTCTTGCCTTCAGACAGGATGCAGTTGAACGGGCAAAGTTCGCATCTTGCCTTGCCGCCGGGAAGGCGTTTCCACCATGAGGCGGGATGCCTCAAGTCCACAAGTTTCATCTCCCGCCCGCGCTCCCTTCTCCGGGATGGAGGGGGCTCAAGAGTCCGCCCCGTACGCCTCGATTACCTTCACCCCTTTTTTCTTCAGGTCTTTCACGATCCCCTTCACCGGGCAGAGGTTTAAGCGGAAGTGGCATATCTGCCTGTGCTTGTCCCCCGCCGGGGTGGCCGAATAGCTGAGCACCCCCACTCCGTGCTTTCGAAGAACGGAGAACACCGCGGTGCAATCCTCTATCTCGTCCATCAGCTCCACATACAGGCTGGAGGAGAGCTGGAGCATGCGGAGCATCTCCACGAAGACGTCGAGTATGTCGTCCTTGGTGATGATGCCGGCCAGCTTCCCGTTCTCCATCACCGGCAGGCATCCTATCTTGAGCCGGAGCATGAGCTTCACCGCGTCCACCACCCCCATCCCCGCGTCGGAGGTGACCACGCTGCTTGTCATAATCTCCTGTACCGTCATTTCAAAGGCGGTGCGCCGGCCCGCCCCCTTTGGCGCCGGGCGGGAGATGAGTGTGCGCAGGTCCCTGTCCGAAACGATGCCGGCCAGCTTGTCCCCCTCCATCACCGGCAGGTGGGCGATGCGGGATTTCATCATCACGTCGAATGCGTTCTTTATCGTCTTGTCCGGCGAGGTGGTGATTACCTTGCGGGTCATAACCTGTCCTACATGCATATGTCCCCCTTTGTAAAGGATGAGTTGGACTAGCGGCCACCACTGGCGTAATTGTAATCACGGTTCCAACGCCGGGTCAATGGGGGATAAGAGAGGGAGCGCGGAGGGAGGGCACCTCATCCCAGGAGCGCGGGCATCTTGCCCGCA
The DNA here is from genome assembly GCA_016235255.1 of Nitrospinota bacterium. Taxonomy (NCBI): domain Bacteria; kingdom Pseudomonadati; phylum Nitrospinota; species Nitrospinota bacterium. The sequence goes on from JACRLM010000089.1 coordinate 5,700, forward strand.
TTAAGTAAACGGAGCCTCGACGGCTCCGTCGAATTACAGAATCGTTTCTTGCAAGTCCAAGGCGCCTTCGAGGCTCATTGGACTTGTTGCGGGCGGGACGCCCGCGCTCCCGTAGGGGCGGGTTTCAAACCCGCACCCTACAAAGAAATCGCCCGCCCATGTCAAACACCGGCGAACGGTAAAAAGTCAAAAGTAAAGACCCCTTTCCCGATTTCTGACAGGATGGCGCATCAGTCGGAACCGTGGTCAGCGACCACGGGGAAGCATTAAAAACGGCGGGGCGAATATCACCCCGCCAGGCTAAATGCCGATGAAATCGTCCAATGAAGGGCGGGTTTAAAACCCGCCCCTACAGATCAACCGCTATTATATCGATTGGCGAAATGTTCATTCCGCAACCTTAGTTAATTTCCTGCAGGATTTCGCCGATAGCTTTTTTCAATACAGGCAAATCCTTTTCCACCGCGCGCCAGACTTCGTTTGCGTCTATTCCAAAATATTCGTGGACAAGGATGTTCCTCATGGCGACAATCGGCGCCCATGGAACCGATGGATGCGAATCATGAAATGCGATTCCCAAATTTGCGGCGGCTTCGCCGATAATTTGAAGATTATGTACTATCCACGTCTGGACAAGCTCATCCCTCGCAAAGACCTCACGCCCTCGCGCGGCGTATTTTTCAATGGCCGCCACGGCTTCAAGGATGTCCATGAGCCTTTCGCGAGGGTCTCTCATAGAGGTTTGGCTTCGCGCATTATCCGCTCCCGAATCCGGGACTTGATGGCGCGGTCGCTCACAACATCCACTTTTTTGCCAAGTATGATTTCAAGCTCGACACATAGCGCGGCATGGTCGAGAAGGCTTGTGCCGGGGGCCAGTTCGACGAGCAGGTCTATATCGCTGTTCTCATCATCATTCCCCCTGGCCACCGAGCCGAAAACGCGCACATTCCCCGCTCCATGACGCGACGCCGCATGGAGAACCAAATCACGTTTTTCTAAAAGCAGTTCCTTAATTGTCATTTCCCGCAAATATCCTCCTTATGTACCGCGCCGTGCGCGGCGGAGGTCACTGTCTGGGCGTAGCGCACAAGATACCCGCTCTTGATCTTCGGCGCGGGTTTCTTCCACTTTTTCGCCCGGGCCTTCAGTTCTTTTTGCGACACTAACAGGTTTAATTTGCGTTTCGGGATGTCCACCTCGATCTTGTCGCCATCTTTAATCAGCGCTATCGGGCCTCCTTCCATCGCCTCCGGGGACACATGCCCGATGCACGGGCCACGCGTGCCGCCGGAGAAGCGCCCGTCGGTGATAAGCGCCACGGAGTTGTGCAATCCCATGCCGGTTATCGCCGCCGTGGGCGCCAGCATCTCGCGCATGCCGGGGCCTCCTTTCGGCCCTTCGTAGCGCACCACCATCACGTCGCCAGCCTTCACCTTCCCGGCCATCACCTGTTTCATGGCCTCTTCCTCGCTGTCGAAGCATACCGCCGTCCCCTTAAACTTCATCATCTCCGGCAACACCGCCGCCTGTTTTACCACCGCCCCATCCGGCGCCAGGTTGCCGCGAAGCACGGCGATGCCTCCCTCTTTTTTATAAGGATTCTTCACGCCGCGGATCACCTCATGGTCGAAGTTCACCGCGCGGTTCGCTATCTGGAGCGTCGAAAAACCGTTCACGGTCTTAGTGTCGTTGAGAAGGTGTTTCAACTCGCGCATCACAGCCGGAATGCCTCCTGCGTACTCCAGATCTTCCATAAGGTTCTCCCCGCCGGGCTGGATGCTGGCGATCTGCGGAGTGGTCTTGCTCAATTTGTCGAACGCTTCCAGCGGCAGCTTCACCCCCGCGTCATGCGCAACGGCGGGAATGTGCAGCGCCGTATTCGTGGAACCCCCCAGGGCCAGGTCCACCCGGATTGCGTTCTCAAACGACTTTGCGGTCATGATGTCGCGCGGGCGGACGTTCTCCCGGATAAGGTCGCATACCAGCACGCCGGAATCAAAAGCGATCCGGCGCTTCTTGCCGCTCACCGCCATTGCGGTGGCGCATCCTGTCATGCTCATGCCGATGGACTCTGTGACGCATGCCATGGTGTTCGCGGTGTACATTCCGGAACAAGACCCGGGCCCCGGGCACGCTTCCTTTTCGATGGCGGTAAGCTCCCGCAGGGACATGTTCCCCGCCCGCACCTGCCCCACCGCCTCGAAAGTGTCCTTCACAAGCGAGCGGCGCTCTTTTTTGTACACCCCGGCGAGCATCGGCCCGGCGGTGACCACCACGGCAGGTATGTTCACCCTGGCCGCCGCCATGAGCATGCCCGGTGTGAACTTGTCGCAATTTGTGAGCATCACCATCCCGTCGAAAGCGTGGGCTTCCACCACGCACTCGATCATGTCCGCGATCAGGTCGCGCGTGGGGAGCGAATAATGCATCCCCTTGTGCCCCATGGCGATGCCGTCGCACACCCCCGGCACGGACGACAGGAACGCCTGCCCCCCGCCTGTGTGGATGCCCCGCTCGATGGCGCGTTCCAGGTCGCGAAAGCCGATGTGCCCCGGCACGATGTCCGTGAAGCTTGAAATGACCGCCACAAACGGGCGTTTCATGGAGCTTTCACTGACCCCCGTCGCGTAAAGCAAAGAGCGGTGGGGGGCGCGTTCGATACCTTTTTTTATCCTGTCGCTTCGCATGTTTGGGCGTCCTTTTTTCAATTCCGGCCGCGCCGCACGCGGCCTTGTTAATGGTGATGGTATGGTAATTCATGCGGAGAGGCTGGTCAATGCCGGGCGCCGCGCCCAAATGCGGGATTTACACCCGGCCGGTATGTTAATATAATTCCCGGACTGTATCTGTTCAAAACAGCTTTAGGGCCGCTTCGTCACCCATAATGACCGAAAACAAGGACAAGGTAATCGCACTGCTCACCGACGGTTTCATGGAGAAACACGGTGTGAGGGAGAAGCTTGCCGCGGAAGGATTCAAGGTGGAGTCCTATTCCGCATTGTCCGGCGAGACCGTTGAAAAGCTGGCCGCCGCCCGGCCGGACATAATAATCGGCGATGACGACCCCGCCAACGCCGCGGACAGCTTCCATTTTTTCAAGAGGCTCAAAGAGGACCCCCGGTTCAAGGAGACAGAGTTGTTCTTCTACACCGGGGCCATAGACGTCAAGACGGAAATATCCATCCGCAGGCTCAAGATCACCTCGTATTTCATTAAATCCGAAAACGTCGGGCATCTTGTGGACGGGGTCTTGCAGCACTATATACAGAAGGATCTGGACAAGGACGACAGCAGGTGGAAAAAGGAGATAAACGACCTTGAAATCCAGGAGGCGGAAGAGGCGCGGGCCGATGAAGCCTCCTCCAGTTACACCGGGGACGAATACACCAGCGGGCAGAGCTTGGAGAACACAGCGGAGTTTTCGGACATGGTGGACACGTTCCACAAGGGGATAGAGGCAAAGCTTGGCACGGACGAGTCGTCGTTCGAGGCGTATTACAACCTTGGGATATCGTACCTTGAAATGGGGCTGTTCCCCCAGGCGCTGGCGGAGTTTGAGAAGGTCAAATCGTCACCGGCGTGGAAACTCAAGGCGGTGAACATGATCGGCCAGACCCAGAGGAAGATGGGGGAGCCGGACAAGGCGGTGGAGACGTTCAAGGCCGGTTTTAAGGAGACGGCGGACACTTTCACGAAAATGGGCTTTCTTTACGAGATCGCCGACACCATGGAGTCCCAGGGGAAAAACCAGGAGGCGTACAAGGCGTTCGCCACCATATATCAGCAGAACAAGGAATTCAAGGACGTGCGTTCCAGATTGATAACGTTGAAGAACCTCATCGAAAGCAAAGGCAAGGCATAGATCATGGTGGTCATAAACTACGCGAACCGGGAGCTGACGGCCAAGATCGTGTATTACGGCCCGGCGCTATGCGGGAAGACCACAAACCTGGAGCTGATCCACAAAAAGATTTCCCCCCAGAACCGGGGCCAGATGCTTTCCATGGCCACCGAGGCGGATCGCACACTGTTCTTCGACCTTCTGCCGGTGGACATCGGGACCATCGGGGGATTCCAGGTGAAGATGCAGCTTTTCACCGTGCCGGGGCAGACTTATTACAACAAGACCCGGATGCTTGTGCTTCGGGGGGCCGACGGCGTGGTGTTCGTGGCGGACAGCCAGGAGTCCAAGGTCGGCGACAATGTGGAGAGCATGAAGAACCTGGAGGAGAACCTTTCCGCCAACAACTTAAACCTCGACACGATCCCGATGGTGATTCAGCTCAACAAGCAGGACCTGCCACCGCTGGCCTCCGATGAAAAACTCAATGAAGCGCTCAACCGGCGCAAGGTCCCCACGATGAAGGCCGTGGCCATGCGGGGCGATGGTGTGATGGAGACGTTCAAGCTCATATCCCGGGAGGTGCTCACGTCGCTGCAGGGGAGGATAGGGCGCGGGGTGGAGCCGGCTCCGGAACAGGCTCCTCGCCCGGTGGCCCCGCCCGGCGGGCAGCAAGTGGTGAAAGTGGCCGCGGACAGGAGAAACGCCGCGGGCCTGGCGGCTGAAGGTTTCGAAAAACAGGCGGTCAAGGAAGCCACATTCAACGGGGACACACCGCCGGAAGTGGTGATCGATGCGCTAAGAAAGCAGCTTGGCAGGGTGATGGAGTCCAACAGGGGGCTTCACCAGCAATGCGAGGAGATGCGCCGCACCATAGAAAAACTTGCCATGTCGTTAAAGACCGCCGGGGCGAAAAAATAGCCCGCGCAAAGATCCTTTTTTGCCTTCCGCCAACATATTGACGCAATAAAGCCCTTTCGGTCCGGAATCGTCCGGGATTAACATGTTGTTATAAATCCATTTGGCGGACAGCCCAAGCCGGAGCGTCATTTATTTGAAATATCTTGCCGAGGCACAATAATTGCTATCATTACCGTGTGAATAATTGCGCACATGGCGGACATGGACAAAAGAATCTTTTCGGCGTTGGCGGCGGTGACCGGGATTGCTGCGTTCGCCCTCGGGTTTAACATGGCCATTGGCGCGCCGGTGATACTCAGGGAAATATCTTTCGCTGAAGTTGAGGGGCACACCCGCATGACCCTTTCGGCGGAAGGTGAAATCAAGTTCCGGCTCAAGCTGGACAAACCGTCGAAAAGCCTGACCATCCACGTCATGGCGGAACGGCCGAAAGAGGCTCCGGCGATCAAGTATGGCGACAGCATGGTGGAGTCTGTGACCCTGCACGCAGGCTCGGAGCCGGGCACGCAGGACATAATGATAACTTTCAAACAGCCGGACTTTTCCTTTTACCGCGCCGACACACAGGACCCCAACCGGGCGGTCTTCGATTTCAGGACCAAGGACGAAGGGCTCAAGATCACAGGGGTGACGCCGGAAAAACTTGTGGCCCAGGCGGCCGCCACTCCGGCCAAAGAAGAGGCAAAACCGGAGGAGCCGGAGCAGGCCGCCGATCAGGCCGCCGCTGGTGAAGCTGAAGCCGGAAAAGTGGCCGAATCCGAAAAGCCGGAGGCTCCCACGCCGGACTCCGCCGCGATAGGAAAGATGTTCGCCCAGGTGGACGAGACATACGACAAGCTGGAAAAGGACGCCGGGCGCGGCATGTTCCAGGATGTGATGGGCGCCATCCAGAAACGCGAATACGAACAGGCTGTGGAACTGGCGGACTCTTTCTTCAAGGAGTATCCAAAGTCCGTTTACCTGGAGAAAGCATACTTTTCAAAAGGCGACGCACTTTACCTTCTGTCCAAGAAGGAAAAGACGAACATCCCACGCGCGCTGGACGCCTATAAAGAGGCGATCAGCATGTTCCCCAAATCGGAGCTTGTGCAGCGGGCGATGATGCGCAAGTCGTCGCTGTACGAGGACCAGGAGTTCGACATCGAAGCGGTGGTGGAGCTTAACATGGCCCAGAAGGTGGACGCCAAAAGCAAGTACGCCGTGGTGGCCATGATAAACAAGGCGAAGATATTCGCCCGGCAGAAAAAGTTCGCCCGGGCCCAGGCGGAGCTGCAGAAGATACTGACGCTATACCCGAACAGGCGCGAGGCGCGGGACGTGAAGTACCTGATCGCCGAGGCGTATTTCGACCAGGAAAAGTACAAGGAGGCCCTCGACGTTTTCGAGGAGTCCATGAAACTGTGGCCGACCTACCCGAAGGCCCATCCCGCCACGTTCCTGAAGATCGCCGAAAGCCATTTGAAACTTGGGCAGACCGCCAGGGCGATGGAAAACCTGATGAGCGTGGCCAACCTTTTCCCCGGCTCCACCACGGGGCGCAAGGCGCTGTTGATGATCGGCGACATCAACCTGAAAGAGAATAAAAGAAAGGACGCGGTGAAGATATTCGAGGCGCTGGCGGTGAAGTTCCCGGACACCCCCGAATCGGTGATGGCGAGGCTCCGGCTGGCCACGCTGGGGGCCGAAGAGCCGGAGCTTTTGCGGCACAGCGACATTTTCGACTATACAGCGTTCGAAAATCCGATGAAGACCTTCGACGAGGTGAAGGCAAAGTACGCCGAGAAGCTCGGCGAAGAGGCGCTCATGCGCAAGGGGCGCGCCCTGACCGCGCGCAAGCAATACGTCTCCGCCATACTGGCGTACAAGGAGCTTTTGAAGTCATACCCGGCCACCCGCATGTCCGACGATGTGTTCGCCCTGGTGCGCGGCAACATACTGCGGCTCATCGAGACATACCACTCGCAGGACGGGTTCCTGCTGACGCTGGCCACTTATTACAACAATTTCGATCCGTTCCTCAAGACCATCGCCGAGCCCGACGTTCTTATAAAGCTTGCCGACAGTTTCGGGGCCATGACGCTTTATGGCCGGTCGGCGGAGTATTACAGGCTCGCGGACGCGGTGGACAAAAAAGGGGAATTCAAGGCCGTCACAAGGTTCCGGCTGGCCAAGGCCATCCTGTACGATAACAAGGCCAGGGACGCCGAAGAAATGTTGCGCGCTTACATAAAGGAATTCCCGGCCCATCCCAACGCCGTCACCGCGCGGCATTACCTGGGCACGGCCATGATGGAGCAGAAACAGCCCGCCGAGGCGGCCACGGAATGGAGGCTTGCCATAGAGCGCGACCCGCGCCACTTCATGACGTCCAACACCGCGTACAAGCTGGGGATGATGTACAAGGGGGAGCAGAGGTATTCGCTGGCGGCGGACGCATTCTCCACGGCGCTGGCTGTTTTCCGGCCGGAAATGAAACTGCCGGAAGAGCCGGACTATATGAAGGACTGCAACTACCAGCTGGCCGATTCGTATTACCGTGGCGAGGACTACGCCTCGGCCATCCGGCAGGCGGAAAGGTTCAAGGCAAAGTACGCCGAGGACCCGCGCAATTCGTGGATGGACTACATCATCTCCATGTCGCTGGAGAAAGGGGACCAGGACGAGGCCGCCATGACAAAACTTCGCGACCTTTCCGATAAAGACAAGAGCACCCCCGTCGGCCGCGTGGCGGCAGCCCGGCTCAAGAACGTGGAGTGGAAGAAGAAAAATCCCAACCTGTTCCAGGAATGACGGTTACGTTCCCATCTGATTTTACCGGAGGAATGTTTGAAAAATGGCGTAAACGCCCATTTTGATGTACACTTGGGAGTACAGGAGGACATTCATGAAAACAATGCCTATAGTCCAGGCGAGAAACTCGCTGACCACACTGCCGGAACAGTTTGAAAAACAGCCGGGGCTGGACGCCGTGGCGGTGACGCGCAGGGGCAAGCCGGTGCTGGCGGTGATGCCGTGGGAACTGTACGAATCGCTGGTGGAAACGCTGGAAATACTCGGCGACAAGGAGATGATGTCCTCTCTCCGCAAAAGCGTGAAGGAAATTGAAAAAGGAAAGCTTGTCCCCTGGAAAAAAGTCAAAAGGGAAATGGATTTTTGAAAATCGTCCTCACCCCCCACGCCCGGTCCATGCTTTTTTCCATTCAGGACCGCCGTGTCCGAGGCATAATCGCGGAAAAAGTGGACAGCCTTGCCCAAGGGGCGGACTCACAGGGCAAACCTCTAAAGGGAGAACTGGCCGGATTCAGGAGCGTCAGGGCCGTTGGGCAACGCTGGCGCATCATATACAAAGTTGAATCAGCCAAGGACATGGTGATTGTGGCGGCCGTGGGAATCCGGAAAGACAGGGACAAAAAAGACGCTTACGCCCTCGCCAGAAAGCTATTGCGCCTCGGGCTGTTGGGGGAACTGGACTAAAATATGAATTTTTGGAAAGCCCAATGGACTCTAAAGACCAGACGCTGAAAAAACTCCAGGCCGCTTTCGAGTATCTTAACCAGTCCACCGACAGGCTTACAGGCGCCTATGAGGCGCTGAAGGGTGAGACGGCGGGGCTCAAGTCGGATCTGGAGGAGAGCGCCGCTTTCCTAAAGGACATACTCGACAGCCTCAATTGCGCCGTGGTGGTGGCGGGGCCGGAGGGCGAAGTGGTGACAGCCAACGGCAACGCGGCCAAAATGGAGATCGCCAGCGGAACGCTGGTAAAGGAATGGCTCGCAAAACTTTCCACCGCGCAAGGGCGCGGGATAACCTGGGAGTCACCCGGAGGCTCGGTATTCACGATCACCGCTTCGCCGCTGAAAAGCGGCGCAGGAGGACGCAAGGGGAGCGTGCTGGTGATCGACGACGTCACGGAGCTTGAGCGGCTGAAAAAATTCGCCAAGCGGGGCGACAGGCTTCTCGCCATCGGCGAGATGGCCGCCGGGATGGCCCACGAGATACGAAATCCGCTGGGGAGCATGGACATTTTTGCGTCCCTTCTCGGGCGGGACCTGGCCGGGGACGCCGGCAAGCTCAAACTCGTCGGCCACATTTCGTCCGGCATCCGCTCCATCAACAATGTGATATCCAACTTCCTCCTTTTCACAAAGGAGATAAGGCCAGTCAAGCGCGAGTTTGACGCGAAGAGACTTGTGATGGACGTTTTGGAGTTCGCCGGATGCGTTTTGCGGGACAACAGGATAGACGCCTCCGCCGTTCTGCCGGAAGGCGCCGTGCCGGTGACAGCCGATCCGGAGCTTATCAGACAGGCGCTGTTAAACCTCGTCCACAACGCGATCCAGGCGATGAAAAACGGTGGCAAGCTGTTTGTGGAGCTTCGCGCAGCCACCTCCGGCGGCAAGGAAAATTTCGAGATAATCGTCAGGGACACGGGCCCCGGCGTCCCTCCCGCGATAAGGGAAAAGATATTCGACGTGTTTTTCACCACAAAGGAAAGCGGCTCCGGGCTGGGGCTTTCCATCGCCAGCCAGATAATGCAGGCGCACGGGGGGTATATCGACCTTCTCGATACGCCGGACGGCGGGGCGAAATTTATAATGTCGGCGCCGGTGAGATGACCGGGAAGGTCCGTCCGTCGCCCAAAACGTTGAACCTTGCGGTATAATCCTTGAACGTGATTACGGCAGTTTAAGCGTCAGATTCCTAAGTAACGGAGACTTGCCATAGAACCGAAAAGCGTCCTTGTCGTTGACGACGAGGAGGAGATGAGGATCGCCCTTGCGGAGGCGTTGACGCGGTCGGGCCATAGTGTGGTCACCGCCGCCAACGGCGAGGAGGGTCTTAAAATGTTCGGCGAGAGATCACCGCAGATCGTGATATCGGACGTGCGGATGCCAAAGATGACCGGCATAGAGCTGCTGTGCGCCATCCGGAGGTCGAGCACGCCGGAGACGCCGTTTGTGCTCATCACCGCCTATGGCGCCATTGACGACGCGGTGGCGGCCATGAAGGAAGGCGCCACGGACTATATCCTGAAACCGTTCTCCGCGGACACCCTGGATGACCTTATGCGCCGCGTCTTCGGAGAGGATGGGGGCGGCGTGAAAGCCATATCGGCCCGCCCCGCCGAACGGCTGGGCAAAGGCTCTCCATCCCGGGGGCGCGTGATCGTCACCGGCAACGAAAAAATGAAAAAGGTGATGGACATCCTCCGCAGGGTGGCGCCCAGCAAGTCCACGGTGCTCATCCACGGCGAGTCCGGGGTGGGCAAGGAACTTGTGGCCCGGTTCATACATGAAAATTCGGACCGGCGGGACAGGCCTTTCATAGCGGTGAACTGCGCGGCGATGCCGGAGACGCTTTTGGAGTCGGAGCTTTTCGGCCACGAAAAAGGATCGTTCACCGGCGCCATCGCAAGGAAGATCGGAAAGTTCGAACTGGCAAACGGCGGTGTGATCCTGCTCGACGAGGTGACGGAGATGGATCCGCAGCTTCAGGCCAAGCTTTTGCGCGTTCTGCAGGAGGAGGAGATAGACCGGGTGGGGGGCGCGTCCCCCATCCCGCTGGACATCCGCGTGATCGCCACCACCAACAGGGACATGGACCAGGCTGTGAAGGAAGGCAAGTTCAGGGAAGACCTCTATTTCCGTCTCAACGTCATTCCAGTGAACATACCCCCGCTACGGGAGCGGCCGGACGACATACCGATCCTGGTGGAGTATTTTATAAAAAAATTCAACGCAATCATGGGCAAGGCGGTTTGCGGAGTGGAACCGGAGGCCATGGACTCGATACTGGCAAACCCGTGGCGAGGCAACATCCGGGAACTTGAAAACGTGATGGAACGCGCCGTGCTGTTGGCTGTGGGGGACTCGATATCGCTGGCCGACCTTATGATGGATGGGGTAAAATCCGCGGGATCGCCAAAGGGCGAGGCGGAGGACCTTGCCCGGCCCGGCATCACCGTGGCGGAGATGGAGAAGAAACTTATCATGCGCACGCTGGACGACGCTCAGGGGAACAGGACGAAGGCGGCGGAGGCCCTGGGGGTCTCCATCCGCACGTTACGGAACAAATTGAACGAATATAATGTGGCCCATGGCAAATAGGTTTTTTACGCTGGCGGCGCTGGCCGCCGCGATCTTTTTCGCCGCCCCCGCGTCCGCCACGACGGTCCGGGTGGCCATCGCGAAGAATGTGAATTCCCTCACGGTTTCGTCCGAATGGCCGCTGCGGGTGGACTCCGGGATCGACTTGGGGGACACCAAAATTCTTAAAATCAGCTGCGTCAAGGAGGGCTTTAAGCTCAACGGCAAGCATGTGCGCGGCCAGTCCGTCATGATCGCATCGTCGGGGCTTATCAAAGCCGGCCTGGGCTCATATCACGGGGCGATCCAACTTATGAAGAATCCCGGCGGCGGCGCGGTGGTGATAAACCATGTGGACATGGAGGATTACATCGCAGGCGTGGTGGCGATGGAGATGGGGCGCGACTGGCCGGCCGAGGCGCTAAAGGCCCAGGCGATAGCGTCGCGCACCTTCGCGCTGCATCACATGGACAGGCGGGAAGGAAGGCTTTACGACCTGGACAACACGGTCTCTTCCCAGGTGTACAAGGGGGTATCGGGAGTCAACCAGGCGGTGCGGGAGGCGGTGTTCGCCACCGGCGGGCTTGTGGCCATGTTCGATGGCGCCCCAGCGTTGACTTTCTATCACAGTTGCGCCGGTGGTGAGACGGAGGACCTTAAATACGTCTGGGGGAGGGAGAGCCGGCCATACCTTACAAGCCAGCCGGCCCCGTTCGAGGATGGAGCGCCGGAAAAGAACTGGCGGGTAAGGTTTAGCGGAAAAGATATCCAGGCCAGGTTCGCCAAATATGGCGTGAAAGCAGGCCCGGTGAGCGGGGTGGAGATTCTGTCCAGGACGTCGTCGGGCAGGGCGCGGGCCGTCCGTGTGACTTATGCCGGAAAGCACAGGGACATGAACGCCGCCGCCTTCCGGCGCATCATGGGTGAGAACAGGCTAAGGTCCACCAAGTTCACGGTGGACAGCGCGAAGAAGGGTGAATTCGTGTTCACCGGCGAAGGGTACGGGCACGCCGTCGGCATGAGCCAGTGGAGCGCCCGCGGCATGGCGGAGCACGGGTTGTCTTTTGACGACATAATCGGCCACTTCTATCCGGGGGTGGAGATAACGCCCATTGACGGGACTGAACGTGTGGCGATGGCCTCGCCCGCTCCCATCCCGGCGGAAAAAATCACCGGTGAATCCGGCGGGCAACTGGTTCCGGCGGCGGAGCCGGAAGCGCTCCCTCAATAGAAAAGTCCGGCGGGCCCTGGCGCCTGCCCCTTCCATGACCAGCATATCCGAGTTTGATTACGACCTTCCCGAAAGGCTCATCGCCCAGCGCCCCGCTCCTGACAGGGACGCAAGCAGGCTGATGGTCCTGGACCGGGCCGGCAAAACATTTCGCCATTCCGCCTTCGGCGAGTTCCCGTCTTTATTGAAAAGCGGCGACGTCATGGTGGTCAACAACACAAAAGTGTTTCCCGCGAGGCTTGCGGGGACGCGAGCTTCCGGCGGGAAAATCGAGATACTTCTGACGAGCCATCGCGGAAACGGGGTGTGGGAAGCGATGACGCGGGGACTTTCGAAACTGCGCGCCGGGGAGACCGTCAGCGTCCACGGCGGCAAGGTGAAGCTCGTCGAAAAGCTTCCGGAAGGTTTTGGGGTGTATGAGTTCGGGTCGGAGGAGGAGGCGTGGCGCATAATCGCGAAGGCCGGCGCTATCCCGTTACCGCCATACATAAAGCGCCCGTCTGGCGCCGCGGACGCCGATGACGCCGCAAGGTACCAGACAGTCTTCGCCCAAAACACAGGATCATGCGCCGCCCCGACGGCGGGGCTGCATTTTACGCAGGCCATCATGGACTCCATCGCGGCCCGTGGGGTGAAAATCGTTCGGCTGACCCTTCACGTGGGGCCGGGTACCTTCCGCCCGGTGAAGGCGGAGAATATCGAGGACCATGTGATGGACCCGGAATATTACGAGATACCACCCGAAACGGCAAGCGTGGTGAACGAGGCAAAGCGCTGTGGAGCAAGGATTGTGGCGGTGGGAAGCACCGTGACACGATGTTTGGAGACGGCGGCGGACGATTCCAGGACTATCATTGCCGGAACCGGGGAGACGTCACTATTCATAAAACCGGGATGGCGCTTTAAAATTGCGGACGCCATGCTGACCAACTTCCATCTGCCAAAGTCCACGCTATTGGTCCTGGTGTCCGCTTTCGCCGGGCGGGACCTTGCGATGCAAGCCTACAAGGAAGCGGTGAGCATGGAATACCGCTTCTTCAGCTATGGCGACGCGATGTTCATACAGTGAGCCGCGCAGCCCCTTCAGCCCACAGACAGGCTGCCCATGAGCGCCCACACGAAAAACAGGGTAGCGAGCCCCATGATAAAGTTGATAATCCTCTCCGTCTGGCTCCACGACATGACGCGTCCTCCCATGAACGGTGATAGAAATTTTTCTTTCGCCCCGCCGCACGGTACGGGGCGCGGATCCGTGCTCCGCTGAATTGGTAGTGAGCATAAAGGGCGCCATCCGGCAACGCCGTGAATATCAAGAAGGTGGGGATTTGCGCGTGATTATAAAGTGTTCACCATGTCCTGAATCATAACGCATGGATGTCCTTTAACCGGACAGGGAATCGATGTAAGCGGACAAAATGTTTGGTAATTTGGGACAAAATGTTTGCACAATTTTCATCCTGTGGAAAACCGGCACTTATCCACAGGTTTTGTAACGCCATTTTCGCTTTTATGTTCGCCTAATTTTCGCCTATCAACTGGGC
>JACRLM010000090.1 GCA_016235255.1 Nitrospinota bacterium
CATGGCACGCTCAATCCCTTCCACTTGAGAAAAGAATTTGAAAAAATACTCAGGAGGCTTTTTAATGAGTTATGGGCCAATGAACCATGAGGCGAAAATCCACGCCCCCTTCGGTTACCTTTTCCCGTGAGGCAACGCGCACCATCTAAATTCCGCGGAGCAAAAAGGGGCTGACTTCAAGCAATCCCCCGTGTCCTATTCCCTCATCCCGTTTCCGCCGTCGAGCATCGCCGCGATTTCGTCCACCACAGTTTCTGAAAGCTCCCCGGCGGAGGCTTTCAGCATAAGCAGGCTTATCACATATGAATATTTCGCCTGGGCATAGTCTCGCCGGGCGGAAAAAAGCTGCTGCTGCGCGTTTAGCGCGTCCACCGCCGTGCGCACCCCCACTTCAAGACCTTTCTTTGTGGAGTCCAGCGATTTTTCGCTGGAGACAAGGGCCTGCCCCAGCGCATTGACCCGCGCCGCTCCGTTTGTGACGTTCATGAAAGCGGAGTAGGCGGCAAGCTTGGCCTGGCGGGAGGCGTCCTCCACGTCGCGGCTGGTCTTCTCCTCAAGGGCGGCGCTTTCCCGCACCTTGGAAGCTGTGGCCCCCCCGGCGAACAATGGAAAAGTGACCTGCGCACCGGCGTATTTTGCGGTATTGTCATAACCGATGTTGTACTGGCTGTCCCCCACGCCGCTGTAATTGTATCCGGCGATCATATCGATGGTGGGATAGTGCCCGGAGCGGCTTTTAGAGGTCTCCTCCCGGGCGATCTGAAGCCCAAGCCGGGCGGAGCGCAGAAGTGGAGAGCCCTTGTCCGCCATTTCCATCCATTCGGAGGCCGAGTCCGGCGACGGTGTGGTCATCTCCAGGCTGTCCGAAAGCGGAGTCAACGGCGGGGGAGGGGCGCCTATGAGCCGTGCCAGCGCCTGTTTCTTTATTTCCAGGTCGTTGATGGCGGCGATTTCCTGCGATGTGGCGATGTCGTTGCGGGCCTGGGCGTCATGGGTGTCCGTTATGGTGGCGGCGCCAAGCTCGAACATGCGGCGCGCCTGTTGCAACTGCTCGCCGATGGCCTTTTTCTGGGCGCGGACGAATTCAACGGTGTCCTGCGCCAAAAGCACGTCGAAATAGGCCTGGGCGGCCCGCAGGACCAGCTCTTGAGACGCGGAGGCGAACTGCAATTCCGCCTGTTCCGCCTGAAGCTTCAACTGGCTGTACGCCGCGAAATTGCCCATCCGGAATATGGGCTGAGAGAGCGAAACGTTTACGCTTTCCGAGTCGTAATTCTGTTTTTTAGTTGTGTACGCCGAATCGGCAGGCTGATTGCGGTATGTGGTCCGCGAATCTACGACCTTCGCGTCGGCGGAAAGGTTGATGGAAGGGAGCACCATCGAATACGCCTGCGACCCTTTTTCCCTGCCCGCCGCAAGGGCGCTCTGGGCGGAGGCGAAAACCGCGTCGTTGGCCCTGGCCAGATCGTAAATCTCGCGGAAACCGGCGCGGGCCGGCTCGTCCGCGAAGGCGGGGCCGGAGATTAAAGAGGATAAAATCAAACCACAGAGGCACAGAGGCACGGAGAAGAGCAGATCATTCCATCCGTGGCTGCGTGGCAGCGTGGTCCAATTGCTTCCCCGTGGCCGCCTCTGGCTGTTGCCCAAATGCTCATCGGGGTGTTCTTCACCCCGATGTCCCAAAGTCAAGAGTTTAGCGCTCTTATAAACATAGAGTCCGGGGTGAAGAACACCCCGGACAGCGTTCGTTTCGCGTGTTTTCCCTTTTGGGCAACAGTCCGGCCTGACCACGGATTCGTATTGCCCGGACAGCTTCGATGCTCTGCGCCTTTGTGTCCGCGTGGCGGCGGTTTCCTTGTCTTTCGTCTTCATCATCATATCTCCATCACGGCCATTGGCGCGGCCGCTTTTGCGCGCCTTCCCGCAAGGGCGTTCTCAATAAGCGAATATACCGACGGTACCACCACAAGCGTCAGCAACGTGGAGCTTATCATGCCGCCGATGACCGCGACTGCCAGAGGCGCGTTCGAATCACCCCCGGCGCCTATCCCCAATGCAGTTGGTGTGAGGGTGCATATGATCGTAAGCGACGTCATAAGCACGGGGCGCATACGCACGGGGCATGCCTCCCGCAGCGCCTCGTCCACTCCCTTCCCCTCCGCCCGCAGCTGGTTTGTGAAATCCACCAGCAGTATCGAGTTTTTCGCCACAAGCCCCACCAGCAGCACAAGCCCTATCATTGAATAAATGTTGAGCGTGTGCCCGGTGATCCAAAGCGCCACGATTCCGCCGATGATCGCCAGCGGCTGGGCCACCATGATTATCACCGGCTGCAAAAACGAGTCGAACTGGCTTGCCAGCACCATGTAAACCAGTATCATCGCCATGGCAAACGCGAAGGTGATGTACTTCATCGTCTTGCCGAACTCCTCGGCCTGTCCCACCATTTTCAGGGTGTATCCCATCGGCAGAAGCGCTTCCGACTCTTTCTTTATCCTGTCCACCGCTTCGCCCAGCGGTATCACCGGGTTGCCGTAGAACATGGCGGAATACTGCAGGTCGTACTTGGATATGACCGCCGCGCCAAGCTCGCTTTTCATCTTCACCAGCGTGTCCAGCCTCGTCAGGCTTCCGTCCCGTCCGCGCAGGTATATCCTCCCCAGGTCCTCCACGCGGGTCATGGAGCCTCCTTTCGCCTTCATCCTTATGTCGTAGCGTTCGGACCCGCTGTGTTCGTCGTTGAACTTTGCGATGTCCACCCCGCCGGCCAGGGCGTTGACCGCGAAGCCGATGTCCTGCGTGCTGATCCCAAGGTCGGCCGCGCGTGTCCTGTCCACGTCCGCGATGATTTCCGGCAGGTCAAGCTGGAGATCCAGGTCCAGCCGTCCAAGGCCTTCCACGGGTATCAGGCGCTCCTGCAGCGTTTTGGCTATCCGTGCAACCTCCTGCAGGTCCGGCCCGCGCACGATGAACTGCAACGGGTCGCCGCGCTGCCCGCCGATCATCGGAATCGGCATGGCGAAAGCGCGGACGCCGGGTATCTGCGACAGCTCACCGGAGAGTTTCTGGGTGAACTCGAACTGCTTTATTTTCCGCTCATGCTTGGGAACCATCTGGACGAAGGCCATCCCCTGGTTCACCTGCCCCGTCACACCAAGCCCCACGGCGGTGAAAAACGACATTATCTCCTTGTGGCCGGACAATACCGCCTCAATTTTCTTCAGCCGCTCGTCCGTATACTGTATGGATGAGCCAAGCGGGGTCTTGAATATCACCATGAACCGCGCCTCGTCCTCGTTGGGCACGAATCCCTTGCCTGTCCTGGCGAAAAAGAAGGCGGAAGAGGCCACCACGGCAAGGGCTATCCCTATCACCCGCCAGCGGTTGCGCAGGGCGAATTCCAGCGTGGCGCGGTATGACCTGTCCAGCAGGTCAAACGCACGCTCCAGGATCCGGTACACCTTTCCGTGGGTCTTGCGCACCACAAGGTAGCGCGAGCAGAGCATCGGGGTGAGGGTCATCGAAACGAACAGCGACACGAGCACCCCGAACGTCACAACGATTCCGAAGGACTTGAAGAACAGCCCCAGTATCCCCCCCATGAAAATCACCGGGGCGAATATTGACACAAGCGTAAGGGAAGCGGCCATGACGGCAAGCACCACCTGGGCCGAGCCGTTGACGGCGGCGCTCACAGGATCCGGGTCAATGTTCTCGCGGTGGCGGAAGATGTTCTCCAGCACCACGATGGCGTCGTCCACCACCACGCCGATGAGCAGCAGCAGCGCAAGGAGCGTCAGGGTGTTGAACGTGTAGCCACCCTGGTACATCACCGCGATGGCGCCAAGCAGCGAGACCGGAATGGCAACGGCGATGATGAGGGTCGCCCGGAAACTTTTAAGGAACAGGAACACCACGACGGCCGTCAAAAGCGTCCCCAGCCAGATATGCTCCATCAGGCCGGACACCATCTCCTTGATGAACCACGCGTCGTTGGACGAAAGCTTCAGGGTCATCCCGGCGGGAAGCTGCGGTCTTATCTCATTTTCAACCCGGTCGAGCACCGCGTCGGCTATGGCCACCGTGTTGGAGTTTGGCACCTTCACGATGCCGATGCCCACCGCCGGTATTCCGTTGAACCGGGCCAGCTGGCGGAAATCGGCCATGCCGTCCTCCACCTGGGCCACGTCCCCAAGGCGTATGGGGGCCCCGCTCCTGTGGCCGACTATCATTTTCTCAAGCCCGGCGGGGTTGTGATACTCCATGTCCAGCTTGATCATGTCCTCGGTCTTCTCCGCGCTCAAAAAGCCGCCGGGCAATTGCAGATGCTCCGTGGCGAAGGCGCGCACCATGTCCTGGGTGGTGACGCCGAAGGCGGCCATCCTGTTCAGGTCCGCGTTCACACGGATCACCCGTTTGCGCTCGCCGCCGATGCGCACCTCGCCAACTCCGCCCACAGTCTCCAGCCGCTTCTTTATCACGTTGCGGGCGTACAGGTTGAGCTGTTGCAGCGTCCTGTCCCCCTGAAGCGCGAGCCATATGATGGGGTTGGAGCCGGTCTGCACCTTGGCGACTATCGGCGGGTCTATGTCCTTGGGCAATTGCCGCAGCACCTGGTTGACCTTGGACTGCACTTCGTTGAAGCCCACGTCCACGTTTTTGTTCAGGTCGAACTCTATGTTGACCAGGGAGACGCCGGGGGAGGATATGGAACTGACGTGGTTGATCCCCGGCGTGGAGTTTACCGCGCTTTCGATGACGCTTGTGATGGAGGCGTCCACAATGTCCGGATTGGCCCCGGGCAGCACCGTGGCGATGGAGACCATGGGGAACTCGATATACGGGAACCTGTCCACACCGATCCGGTTGTAGCTGACATAACCGAACAGGACTATGGCGCCGCTTAACATCCACGCCAGGACGTGGCGGTGTATGGAAATTGACGGAAGGTTCATTTCGCCTTCTCCTTGCCTGTCTCCGGGCCCTGCAAGGCCGGCGCGGCCGCGGATGGAGCGGCATTTTTGGCCCCCTGCGGGTTCACCGGAGCCTTGTCCGAAAGGTATCCCGCGCCGTCCTGGGCCACCGTCTCACCAGCGGCAAGCCCGGATGTTATCTGAAGTTTCCCGCCGTTGCGCTGGCCTGTCGCCACCACCCGTTGCACGGCGGTTCCGTTTGATATCACATACACCACGTCACCTGCCGGCCGGCGCACCACGCACTCCTCCGGGACGACCACAGCGTCCGGTATTTTCTCCAGCGTCACAATCCCGGTGACGGACGCCCCCGGTTTCCATCCGCCGGGATTCTTCACGTCCACGATGGCCATAAGCGCCCTGTTGCCCATCCCCACCGATGGGCGTATCTCCACGATCACCCCGTCCACGACAGCTCCAGGCGCCGTGGGGGTGGAAAGCTCCACCGCAAGGCCGGGCATGATCTTGTTTGACACCGTTTCAGGGAATGGGAGGAATGCGCGCAATCCTCCACCGGTGGATATCATGAAGGCAGGCTTGCCGGGGTCTAGATAACTGCCCACCGACACCAGCCTTTGCTCTATCTGGCCGCCGACCGGGGCCTTGATCCGCGCCTTGGCAAGGCGGTTGTCCGCAAGGGCGAGCTGGCTTTCCAGCGCGGTCAACTGCGACTCGGCGCCTTCGAGGGTCACTTTGGAAATGAACTCCTCCTCCACAAGCTGCCGGTATCTTTCCACAAGCCGTTTCTGGTTTTCATAAGTGGCGGCGGCCGCTTTTTGCGCCAACGCAAGGTCGTCCGCGTCCATCTCGGCGAGAAGTTGCCCAGCCTTCACCATGGCGCCAGCGTCCACATGCACTTTGGTGACACGCCCGCCGACTTCCGCGGAGACGTATGGGGCGATCCTGCTCTCCAGCCAACCGACGGACTCCTGTGTCACCGGCAACAGGACGGACTCGGCCTTGGCGACGGTAATAAGCGTCCCCATGGGCTTTTTGTCCTTGGCTTCCTCCCCCTTGCCGCCACAGGCAGGCAGGGCGCCGATTAAAAAGACGGCCAATGCGATGGCGGCCAGTCCGCTATTGCGTGAAACAGGGTTTGAATTCATAGGTCAACTCCGCTTGTTCTTCTTGTTCTTTGTTTTCTTTTTGCCGGCCAGTATGCCGTTTAGCAGGATGTCCACCCCCTTGGTGGAGTATTTCCGGGGATCGTCCGCGAAGTCCACGTCCGGGAAATGGCGGAATACGTTTTTTGAATCGAAAAAGAAAAGGTTCGCCGCCACCACCAATAGCGCCACCATCGCCGGGTCCACGTCGTCGCGCAATTCGCCGGAATCCTGCGCGTGCCGAAGCACTTTCACAAAGTTTGCGAACTGCTCCCCGTGCACTTTCTGGGCCAGCTCCTGGCCGAACCGCTCGCCGTCTTCCAGCATTTCGCGTCGGACAAGGCGGGTGACCCGCTCCCTTTTAAGCAACCCGTCCAGATGGCCCGCCGCAAGCTTTCCGAAACCATCCCGGAATGACGCCGGCATGTTGAGCATGTCGTGTAGTATGGGGGCGATCTCGTTCTTGCAGGCGGAGACGACGGCGATGTACAGGTTCCGCTTGGATTCGAAATGGTGATAAAGGTTCGCCTTGCTCACGTTTGCGGCCTTTGCGATGTCGCTCATGGACACGCCGTCAAATCCATGCTCCGCGAACAGGCCTTCGGCCACCTCGACGATGCGCCTGGCGCTTTCCCCAAGTTCGCCGCGGCAAAGGGATTCTTGCGCTTTTCCTTTTCCCGCTTTCTTCCCTTTCATCCGTTCCCTGTCCAAATGTTGCCGTTGGGTAAAAACTAACCGAACGGTCGGTTAGTGTCAAGGGGTAAATTCGGGAGACGGATTTGAAAGGAAATAAACCACAGAGGCACAGAGGGGAGGAGGTGAGGAACTGATGCAAATCATTGAAGCTCAGAGGCTTTTTTCCAGCTTCCCCGTGGCCGCCTCGGGCTGTTGCCCAAATGCTCATCGGGGTGTTCTTGTACATTCAAAATCAGAGCATACTCATATGTATAAGGCATTCGATTCCGGGGAGGCCGAGGTGTTCTGAAGCCATCGAGCTTGTGTGAAGATAGGCCCCCC
>JACRLM010000091.1 GCA_016235255.1 Nitrospinota bacterium
ATCCGTTAACGCCTCTAAAAACCTCATCTTCCGAGTCTCCTGTAACCACTCTGTCCGCTTCATGGCGTTTCCTCCTGGATACACCATAGAACCGGACAGTTTATGTGCTACAGACCCGGACAGTTTATGTGCTCTCTACATATTGTGCATATTCTCTTGACACTTATTAAGTGTCCCCCGATAATAATATTAGAATTTATTTGCCCCCCGTTCGCATTGCGGATGGCGTCAAGCCGGAAGCCCCGAACGGGGTATTTTTTTCTTTTCCGTAGATACATGAAGAAAAAAGCCGCTTTCTTTTTTGATGGCCAAAATCTTTTCCATTGCGCCAAGGAAGCTTTCGGCTATGAATTCCCCAATTACGATCCATTAAAGCTTGCTGAAAAGATATGTGAATTGAAAGATTGGAGCTTGGGGGGAGTTCGGTTTTATACTGGTGTCCCTGAGGAGAAAGATCACTATTTCATGCACTATTTCTGGTCTCAAAAAATCCGCCGCATGAAAAGGCAGGGACTGATCACTTTCACAAGACCCATAAGGCATGGCAAAGAAAAGGGCATTGATATCCGGATAGCGCTGGATATGGTGCGCATGGCAAGGCACGATAACTTTGATGTGGTGGTTGTTTTCAGCCAGGATCAAGATTTGTCAGAAGCTGTTGACGAGGTAAAGGATATCGCCCGTTTAAACGGCAAGCCTATACATATCGCTTCAGTGTATCCATTAAGCGGCGGATCGAAAAACCGGCGAGGCATCAACCATACCGAATGGATACCGGTTGACAAAACCATTTATGACGCATGTATAGATCACAACGAGTACAGACCTTCGCCAAAGCCTAAATAACAGGTATATTCACCCAAAAAACGGCCCCTCCATTACGGAGAGGCCGCCTTCTAAATGCTTCCCCGTGGCCGCCGGCCACGGATTCCAAAATCAGCGCCGCGCTATTTCAGCGGGTTTGCGTACAGGAGTAGCAGCACCACCACGAGGGTGTAGATCACCAGCGACTCGATGAGCGCAAGGCCGATGAGCATGTTGGTGAATATGCGGCCATAGAAGCCGGGATTGCGGGCCATGGCGTTCACGGCGCCGGAGACGGCGGAACCCATGCCGATACCGCCGCCGGCGGCGGCAAGGCCCAGGCCCACCACGCAGCCCAAAGCGATGTAGCTGTAGAACCCTTCATAGCGCCCTTCGGAACCGGCGGAAGCGGCGGCCGCGGCCGGCTCATGCTGGGCGAACGCCATCGGGGCAATGAACATCACGGCCATAAAAGCCAGCAGTGCGGCGGCTTTGAACGACTTTTTCACCTTTCTATCTCCTCAAATAAGTAACGCGCGATTGATCTTGATTGAAAACCCTTAAAGCTAGTGCGCCTCTTCGAGCGCCCCGGCTATATAAACCATCGAAAGCAGGATGAACACCAGCGTTTGCAGCACGCTTGTGAACACCGCGAAAGCTATCATCGGCATCGGCAGGAACACCGGGATAAGGAACCCGAGCACCAGGATCACCAGGTCCTCCCCGCGGATGTTGCCGAAAAGCCGCACCGCCAGCGTCAAAGGCCGGGCAAGATGCGAGATCACCTCTATGGGGAACATCAGCGGCATCATCCACCACACCGGCCCCAGGAAATGCTTTATGTAGCCGATTCCGTGGCGCGACACGCCCACGGACTGGTATATCACGAACACCGTGAGCGCCAGGGCTATGTTCGTGTTCACGTTGGCCGTCGGCGAGGTGCATCCGGGCAGAAGCCCGATGAAATTCGAGCAAAGGATGAAGAAAGCAAGCGCCCCTATCAGCGGGAAGAACTTGCGCCCGTCGTGGCCCAGTATGGAGTCCACAAACGACGCCAGCTCGGAGACGATCACTTCCATCACGTTCTGGAAGCCGGACGGCACCATCCGGAACGCCCCGCGCAAAAGAAGGGCCATGATTATAAAGCCGATCATCACCACCCATGTGTAGGTGACGTGGGCCTGGTGCTCCAGCCCCGGAATCGTAATATAGTTAATAGGCTCCTTCATGACTCTCCTTGAATGAAACCTGGTCCATTGAAAAATACGCGGCGAAAATCGCCACAGGCCCTATCGAAAGGCCCAATATGAGCGCCGGGAAGCTTATCCAGCCCGCGTCCGTAAAATACCACAGCGCCGCCGCAACCACCCCGAACCTTCCATAGAAAGAAAGGGCGGCCATCACCTTGGCGGAGTATGCCCCTGCGCTGTTCTTCAATATCAGCCCGCAGAACCTTTCCAGGTACACAAGGTTCATGATGGCCACGGCCCCGCCGAAGGCCAGCGAGAACGTCAACTTGAACCCAAGGAAAAGGCCGCACACCGCCACGGACGCGGCGTATATCGCCCCCGCGAAAAGTTTCAGCCGCCGGGTGGATGCGATCATACGCTCCTCGTCCGCCAGCTCCAGCTCCGCCGCCGGGGTCTCCGGCGTGTTATCAATATTCAATCCGATTCTTCCTTCATCGCGGCGCGGTACACGTTCAAAAAACCGGCCGCCACGCCGAACACTATGAATAGCAGCATCAGCCAAGGGGCTGTGCCAAGCCACCGGTCGAGCATAAGCCCCATCCACGTCCCTATTATTATGGACACGGCAAGCTGCGTCCCGACCGTCCCGAGAAGATAGAACTTCCTGTACGCTTTCAGCCGCGATTTTCTGTCGTCATCTTCCGGCATACGGCGCCACTCCCCAGGCGTAAGGCCAGCCGCAAGCGCGACAAACCCCGCCGAACTTGCGAACGGTAAAATTTATCAACTGGCTAACGGTGTGTCAAGGATTTTCAGGGGGAGGGATTGGCACCACGGAGGCACTTAAGGCACAGAGGGAGGAATTGCATTTCAATTTGTTCGTTGGTGTGGCGTTTTTCATCCCGCCGGCTTTTTGCTTTCCCGTGGTCTTCCCCGGCTGTTGCCCTGATGCTAATCGGGGTGTTCGTCACCCCGATGTCCCAAAGTCAAGAGTTTTATTGCTTCCCCGTGGTCGCCAGACCACGGAATCATTTTACCCGGGATGTTTGAGCCCGAAACGCGTCACCCCGGGCTTTTTAATATATCATGACGCCGGGGTGAAGAACGCCCCGCGGAGCAGGAAAGAACACCCCGCCGAGCGGGAAAGACCGTGGTCAGGCGACCACGGGGAAGCAAAAGCATAGATCAGGACGTCGGAGTGAAGCTCGCCCCGCCGAGCAGGAAAGAACACCCCGCCGAGCGGGAAAGACCGTGGTCAGGCGACCACGGGGAAGCAAAAGCATAGATCAAGCCGACGGGATGAAAAAATCTTTAATACTCCGCCGGGGGCGGCGCGCCGGTTTTGACATGAGCCGGGGCGGGGGAGAGGGCGTTGCGTATTTTTATGCTTAAGAACGCCAGCCCCATGATGAAATATTGCCGGAACCGGCGCCATGAGTTTATCCTTTTGGCAGCCTTTTGCACCTTCGCCCAAAGGCTCACCTTCAGCGCGCTCTGCGAGAAACGGAAAATGATGAGCGACAGTTGATACCACGTCAGCTTGTCCATGTACAGCGGTATGCGCCCCTGGGCCTCCGGCAGTTCCACGATGCGCGGGTCATCCTCCGCCGTCCACGTGAAATCGGGGGGAATCTTCCCCTCCGCCACAGCGCGTTTCCAAAGGTTGGTGGCGGGGTACACGTGCAAAATGGCCATGGAGCACTGGGCGCGGCCCCGCAGCGATTCGGCGAACCGCAGGGTCTCCTGCGCCTCCTCCCATGTTTCAGTGGGGTGGCTGAAGATGAAGAACGGATTGGCGGTGACGTTCATCTGGTTGGCCCAATCAATCACGTCCATGGCCTGTTTTAGCGTCGCTTTCTTATGGATGATCTCGTCGCACACACGCCTGGAGGCGGACTCCACCCCGAACCCGAAATGGTACATGCCTGCGGCCACCATCTTGTCGAAAAGGGGGCGCTCGATGGCGTCCACCCGGATCTCGCAGAACCAGTTTATGTCCAGGCGGCGCTCGATAATCATGTCGCAGATATTTTCCAGCCGTTTGGGGTTGTAGTTGAGCGTGTCGTCGTAGAACCATATGACCTTCGCGCCATACCTGTCCACGCAAAGCTCGATCTCCTCGATCACTTTTTCCGGCGTGACGCCGCGCACCCTGCGTCCCCAGTTTGTGGGGGTCGCGCAGAAGTTGCAGTCGAAGGGGCAGCCCCGGCTTGTCATGATGTTGGCGGCGGGGAGTTTCCCTTTGCCCGGCACATCCACCTTGAAGTTGTACAGCGCCATGTTTTCCAGATGCCGCGCGGGGAAGGGGAGGGTGTTAAGGTCTGGTATTTTCGTGCGTGGGCCGGTGAACACGATGGAGCCGTTGTTGCGGTACGATATCCCCTGTATCTTCACGAAATTCCGCGGGCCGCCCCCGGCCTCCATGGCGCGGACGAGCTCCACGATGGTCTCCTCCCCCTCGCCGGAGACGACGACGTCTATTTCCGGAATGTGCGAAAGGGTGTCCTCTCCCGTGGCGGTGCAATGAGGCCCGCCGATGACAACCAGCGTTTCCGGCCTGGCGCGTTTGACGGCGCGGGCCACGTCGAACGCCTCCAGACGGTTTTCGGTGGTGACGGTGATCCCGAAAATGTCAGGCGTTTCGTCACGGACGTGCTTTACGACATCGTCCACCGAATACTTTAAAATGTGGGCGGGCAATGTGGTGACAGGGACGCCCTCTTTTTCCAGCACGGCGGCCATGTACAGCACACCCAATGAAGGCATGCCCGATTCCTTCCACCTCTCGGCGAAATAGCCCTGGGGCGGAACGCACAAAGTTACTTTTTTTACTGCCATCAGGTTGCGCTGTCTAAAACAATGTCCATATAATCTATCACAGAGCGGCCCCGAAAGAGGGCTTGCAGGCCACCTAATTACGATATACTGAATCCAAAAGAAGGAGAAGGACTTGAAAACCTTCACAGCGTACATAGAATACGATCAGGAGACCAAACTTTACGTTGGCGTCATTCCCTGTGTCACCGGAGCTCATTCACAAGGCGCAAGCCTGGATGAACTCAAGGAAAATCTCAAGGAAGCTCTGGAGCTTTGCCTGGAGGGATACAGGGAGAGGGGAGAACTTGAAGACCTGCCTCAATTTGTCGGATTGCAGCAGATAGAAAGCACCCCGGCCAGCGGTTAATTACGATAAAAAGGATTCCGTGGTCGGGCGACCACGGGGAAGCAATATGATTCCCATCGATCAAAAACTCATCGAGACCGCATTGCGGGAGGATGCGTGCGGCAACGACATAACAACCCTGTCCACCGTGCCGGCTTCGGCCAGATGCGTGGCAAAACTTGTGGCCAAGCAGGACTTGACGCTGGCCGGCATAGGCCTTTTCGAAGCTGTGTTCAAAAAGCTGGACCGCAATGTCCTGGTGGCTAAAAAGTTCCGGGACGGGGCCATCGTGCCCAAAGGCGCCGTGATCGCCCTTGTTAAAGGGAAAGCGCGGGCGGTGCTCACAGCGGAGAGGACGGCGCTTAATTTCCTGCAACGGTTGTGCGGGATCGCCACCATTTCCGCAAGTTTCGTGGAAGCAGTGGATGGGACGCAAACTAAAATTCTCGACACCCGCAAGACCACCCCCGGCCTGCGCGACCTGGAGAAATACGCCGTGCGGATGGGGGGGGCGGAGAACCACCGGCGGGACCTTTCGGCCATGGCGCTGATAAAAGAGAACCACATCGCCGCCGCGGGGGGAATTGCAAAAGCAGTCCGCGCCGCGAAAAAAGCGGGGCGAGGCAGGTTTGTCGAAGTGGAGGTGACGAATCTCGCGGAACTGGCGGAGGCGCTGACCGCCGGGGCGGACAGAGTGTTGCTGGACAACATGACCCTCGCGATGGTGAAAAAAGCGGTGAAAATGGCCAAGGGGAGGGCGCAGACCGAAGCCTCCGGCAACATGAACCTTAAGACCGTCCGCAGGTACGCCAAGGCTGGCGTTGATTACATATCGGTGGGGGCGCTCACCCATTCGGCCCCTGCGGCGGACTTATCGCTGCTGATAGTGCTGGGCTAGCCGGCCAATCAGTCCGTTTGCGGGTATTTGACAATTGTGCATTCCGGGAAGTAAGCTTTACTATCCACTTGCATAATATGAGTATGCGATGAAACTGTCCATAAGCATCCACAAAGACGAAGACGGCGTTTATATCGCCGAATGCCCGGCGATTCCAGGTTGCATAAGCCAGGGGAAAACAGAGATGGAAGCCGAGGCGAACATCCGGGACGCCATTGAAGCATGCCTTGAAGTGCGCGAAGAGCTTGGGATGCCTTTGACAATTGTCACAAAGGAAATCGAGGTTGGTTGATTGGCTCCATCCATTCCGTTATTGCGGCCGGGTGAGGTTGTCAAAGCATTTCAGCGGCTCGGATGGACGGTGTCGAGGAAAAGGGGAATCCATATAATCATGACCAAGCAAGGGCATATAGCGACACTTTCTATTCCTGACCACCGGGAGACCGCGCGCGGCACGTTGCGGGGCCTTATTTCGTCCGCTGGAATAACGGTTGACGATTTTTTGGAAAATTTGAAAAAGCGTTAAAGATAAATTATTAGAGATTCACGCAATCCTGTGGTGGCCGGGCTGGAGCGGACTCTTTTCCGGCGATTTCATTTCTCATAACGGCAACATGCCAAGACCGCCTCACCCCTCGTCTAGCATGGTGGCGATATCCCGCTCGTGCTCTTCTTCCTGTATCAAAATGTCCTCCAGCGCGCGGCGAAGCCCGTATTCCTTCAGCGATTCGGCCTCGGATATCCTTTGCCTGTATGATTTGATGGCGTTGCGCTCACCCTTCAAGTCCTGTTGGAGCATCTTCTTGCCTTCCGGCGACGTCTCTATTTTCTCCACCTTAACGGTGGGGACGCCCCCAAGGTAATCTATCTGGCTGGAGATGGAGATGGCGTGGGCGATCTCCTCGTTGGCATGAACCAGAAGTTCCGCCTCGATGGCCTTGTATTTCGGGCCGGATATGGCTGCGGAGTGTTGGATATACTGGATGGCGGCGGCGTATTCCCACTCCAGGTCCTTGTTGAGTTTCGCTATCAGCTGTTTTTTAGTGATTGGCATGGCTTCGACCCTCCAGGTTTGTAACGAGCGGGATACTTGCGGCAATTATATCGCGGAAATGACAGGAGGGAGAAGAGAGAAAAGGCGAGGGGTGTGTAACCACGGAGGCACAGAGGCACGGAGGGAAGAAAGGGAATGGTTTTTAGTGTTCAGGTTTAGGCGCAGCTTTCATCCCGGCCATGGCGAGACGGAATCTATTTTGTGGCAATTCATGAATTGCCCCTGCGACCGTGATTTTGGAAGTGTTTCAGCAAACCGGGATAATGGCCTGCAAGCAGGTGTGACAACATGTAAAACGGTTTTGGTGGCGCCAAGGCGCGCCCCCCGGCAAGAAATTGATATTTCCCCCTCTGCGCCTCCGTGCCTCTGTGGTGAAAATTCCTCCCGGCGCCCCAAATAAAAAACGCCGGCGGGTTTGATTCCGCCGGCGGTCCGTCAGCAAAAATGGAATTTAGAAACTGCGCCTGGGAGCTCCTGTGTTGCCGCGCCGCTCCTGCGGGCGGGATTCGTTGACCTTCAGCTTGCGGCCGTCGAACGTGTAGCCGTCAAACTTGCTGATCGCCGCCTGGGCCGAATCCTCGGTTTCCATCTCAACGAAGCCGAACCCGCGGGAACGGCCCGTTTCCCTGTCAGTGAGGATCTTGACCGACGCCACCGCCCCGGCTTCCGAGAACAGCGTGTTAAGGTCTTCATCCTTCGTTTTGTAAGACAGGTTAC
This sequence comes from Nitrospinota bacterium, assembly GCA_016235255.1. Classification (NCBI taxonomy): domain Bacteria; kingdom Pseudomonadati; phylum Nitrospinota; species Nitrospinota bacterium. The sequence goes on from JACRLM010000091.1 coordinate 7,827, forward strand.
CAACGTACAGTTTCTTTTCCATCGTAAAATCTCCAAGACATGAATTCGAACACCCACCCCTATGGGCAGGCAATTGTCAAATAGTAGCAGATTTACCGGAATTAATCTATTATTTTCATTGATTCGAAACGCGAGTCAATCCCTTTTTTAGTTGAAACTCCCGGCATGACCGTCACGCCGCTTTCACCATTATCTTCCCCGCCAGAGCCCGTTTCATGATCTCACGCAGTTCTGGCAGGTGTTTATAACCGCTCACTTTCCTCAACCTGG
>JACRLM010000092.1 GCA_016235255.1 Nitrospinota bacterium
CCAGGTTGAGGAAAGTGAGCGGTTATAAACACCTGCCAGAACTGCGTGAGATCATGAAACGGGCTCTGGCGGGGAAGATAATGGTGAAAGCGGCGTGACGGTCATGCCGGGAGTTTCAACTAAAAAAGGGATTGACTCGGGCAGCATGGAACAGGGGTCATGCTTTTCAGGTTGGTGAACTCCAGGATCAGGTTCAGGTCCATCGCGAAATGTTCGCCGTTCATCCTGATCACCGCAAAAGGCATAAAGCCGCTAAGGTTCTGTTCCTCCGTTTTCCGCCGCAATCCGAGCGCGCGTTCCCGGAATATGATTTTGTCCGATGGTTCCGCGTCCGGCGGAAAAGCCGGGTGAATCGCCGGTGTGGAATAATCTTCTATTTCAGGTGAAACGCCGGCGGCTCCGCCATGTTTTATCAAATTCGCCACATTGATGATCATCGCGATGCCGTTTTCCAGCTTTATTTCCCCGGAAAGCAGCTTTTGAGGAGCGGCATTTTCCAGCGCCATCTCCGGAGGGATATCTATGGCTTCCTGGGCAACGGTCTCCACCTGGATCGCTTCATTCACGATGAGTCCCACAAGGGAGTTTTCAATCTGGATGATCACTACCACATCGCTGATTGAATATCGGCCGGAAGTGTGGCCGAAACGGATGTCCAAATCAATGACCGGGACGATTTTTCCACGAAGATTGAAGATGCCCGGGACAAACGGGGGGAATTCTTCGGCCGGCGTCAACTCCGGGAGCCAGATCAGCTCGCGCACAGCCCTGGCGTCCACGGCGTATAGGACGCCATGGTGATCAATTATCAGATATGTGCTGTTCACGACTATCCGACCATCCCGATTGCCCCCGCGAATCGGCGAACACTGATAATATTAATCTAATACCATGATGAAATTTATGCCACCATTATTTCTATCCGCTCGCGCAGTTGGGCCGCCGTTATTCCCTCATAATATTCGATCGCGGAATCATCCGGCATGGCATTCAGCGCATCCAGCGCGGCCTTCCGCATTTTGATGGCGCCGTTCAGATCGCCATCGTTTTCCAATATCGCCGCCAAGTCCAAAAAGGCCGGGGCGAAGGCCGGCGCAAGGTATATCACTTTGCGAAGCGAGTCTTTGGCCATCTCGATGTCCCCCGCCTCCTCGGCGATGCGGGAAATCAGGTAATGCGGCTCCATGGCGTTCCAATCCGCCTCCACCGCTCTTTGCAGATAACGCAAGGCGCCGTCGTGATCCCCCATGTTGGCCAGCGCCCTGGCGGCGAGGCAAAGAATTTTCACGGATTTGGGGTCTTCGGCGAGAATCATTCCGGCTTTTTTCACCACATGGCCGTATTCCCCTTTCTCAAGGAGGCTCTCAATATCTGAAGCTCCATTGATAGTTAGAGCCCCTGCGGCGATATCACTTGTTTGCCCTCTAGCCGCATCTTTCATGATTGTTCGCGCAGGACGTTTTATCGCGGCGGCGTCGAACCTGACGGGCGCCGGCGTATCCGTGGATTGGCGTTTTGGCGGAGATTGGGCGGTGATGCGCTGATAGACGGCAGATTCGGGGAAAATCCTGCATTTAAGGCCTTTTACCGGCGTTGAATACAGCTCGCCATGCCCTGTCAGAAGATATCCTTCCTCATTTAGGGCCGCCGCCAGCCTTTCAGCAATCTCACCGGCGAATTCCCGGCCGTAATATAAAAGAAGGTTGCGGCATAAGATGAGGTCCATTTCCCCGGGGAGGGCGCCGGAATCGGAACTATCCGGGAAAGCCAGGTCGGCCTCGGTGAATGTCACCATTCCGCGGATGCGGCCGTCAAGTTCCCACTCGTTCCGGCTGTTCTTTTTAAAGTATCTTTCCTTGAATTTAGGCGAGGTCAGGCGGAATGACCAGTCTCCGTAAATCGCGGATTTTGCCTTGGCCAGAAAATCCTCCCTCAAATCAGTCCCGGCGATAAAAATATTCCAGCCGTTTCCGGCGGGAAGCAATTCGTCAACGGCCATGGCAATGGAATAAGGCTCTTCGCCGGTGGAACATCCCGCGCTCCATATGCGAAGGGTCTTGTCTTCATTGTGGCGTTTTATAAGCTCAGGCAGGATGACCCGGCGGATAAGCGAGAACTGCCCCGAGTCCCTGAAAAAGTACGTTTCGCCCACAGTGATGAATCTTGCCAGTTCCTTTCGTTCCAGGGCGGCTGATTGCGCCGAGGATTCCAGGATCGCGCAATAATCTTCCGGTGAGGAGATATGGAGGGATTTCATCCTTGAGGTGATCGCCGTTTCCAGCGTTTTGTCATTACCCGGATTTACACGCAACCCGGCTTTTGACTGGACAAGCCGTTTTAAGCGGCGCAGAAGATCCTTTTCGATTTCCGGCATACGGTCGCACCGTTGACGCAGGTTTAGCTCGCACCTTAATATTATCGTAAACTTAAGCTGGAGGGAGTTAAGATTGCCTTTTTGACGCGCCGCCATCAAAAAGGTGTTCCGCAAATCCGGCAAAGCCAGTCATTTATTCCGGATCCGTACGAACATACAGTATAGCGCCGGCGTCACGAACAGCGACAACAGCGGGGCAGTGAACATGCCTCCGACAAGCGGCGCGGCGATGCGTTGCATCACGTCCGATCCGGTTCCGGAGCTTAGCATCATTGGCAGAAGCCCGGCCACTATCACGGTCACGGTCATCATCTTAGGGCGTATCCGCATCAAGGCCCCTTCGATTATCGATTCGCGCAATTGCCCGGGGCCAACCTCCACGCCGTTGCGCAACCGCTCCTCCACGGCGTTGTCTATGTAAAGGATCATCACCACGCCGAACTCCACCGCCACGCCAGCCAGCGCGATGAAACCCACCGCCACCGCCACCGCCACCGACATGTTATAGCCGAGCAGATATACAAGCCAGAAACCGCCCGCCAGCGCGAACGGCAGGCTAAGCAGGATCATCGCCACCTTCACCGCGTTGCGGAAATAAATGTACAGCAACGCGAATACGATCAGCCCCGTGAGCGGGACCACCAGGTTGAAACGCTCCCTTGCCCGTTCCATGGATATGTATTGGCCAGACCATGAAAGCGCGTAGCCAGGCTCCAGTTTGACGGCGCGCTCCACTTCACGTTTCGCCTCGGCGGCGTATCCCCCGATGTCGCGTCCGGCAACGTCTATGTACACGTATCCGGTCAGCCGCCCGTTCTCGCTCTTGATCTCGGAAGGTCCGTCCGCGATAGAGACTGTGGCCACGCTCGACAGCGGGATGGACGCCCCCGACGGGGTGGGGATGAGCGCCGAACCTATGGACTCCGGCGATTCACGCGTGTCCCGCGGGTAGCGCATGCTTATGGAGAAGCGTTTCCTCCCGTCGAGCACGTAGCCGATGGTCTCCCCGCCTATCGCCCCCTGCACGAATTCGCGCACGTCCGCCGCGCTCACGCCGTATCGCAGGGCTTCAAGCCGGTCGAGCGTTATGTCTATGTACCGTCCGGATGAAACGCGATCGGCGAAAACGCCCCGCGTCCCTTTCACTTTTTTAAGCCCCGCCTCAACTTTCTCGGCGATCCGTGTTATTCCCTCCAACTCCGGGCCGGTTATTTTGACGCCCAGCGGGGTGCGTATGCCGGTGGAGAGCATGTCTATGCGCGTGCGGATGGGATAGCCCCAGGAGTTGGTGAGTCCGGGTATGTTCACCGTTTCGTCCAGCTTGCGGATAAGGTCGTCTATCGTCTCGCCCGCGGGCCACTGGTCTTGCGGCTTTAGCAGTATGGTCGTCTCCAGCATGGACAATGGGGCCGGGTCTGTGGCGGATTCGGCCCTGCCTGCCTTGCCGAACACCCTTTCCACCTCGGGCAGTGACTTGATGAGCCCGTCGGTCATCTGCGTGATATAGGCCGCCTCGTCCGCCGAAACGCCGGGGAGTGTGGTGGGCATGTATAGCATGTCCCCTTCATAAAGCGGCGGCATGAATTCGCTCCCAATGCGCATGGCCGGCCAAGCGGCGCTTACCATGATGGCGAGCGCCGCCGCCAGCGTCAACTTGCGCCGGTCAAGCGAGGCCAGCAGCGCCGGTTTGTATATCGCCTGAAAAAAAATGTTGAGAGGATTCCGCGATTCCGGACGGATACCGCCGCGTATGAAATATCCCATCAGCGCCGGGGTCAGCGTCACCGCCAGGGCCGCGCTGGCCGCCATGGCGAATGTTTTCGTGAAGGCCAACGGGGAGAACAGCTTTCCTTCCTGCCCACCGAGCCAGAACACCGGCAGGAACGACGCGGTGATCACAAGCAGCGAGAAAAACAGCGCCGGGCCCACCTCCACGGAGCTTTTCCGGGCGATCTCCCAGATGTCCTCCCCCGGCTCCGCCTTCTCAAGCCTTTTGCACATGTTCTCCATCATCACCATTGATGCGTCCACCATCGCCCCGATGGCGATCGCCACGCCGCCTAGCGACATGATGTCTGCGGAGACCCCCTGCCATTTCATCACACCGAACGCGGCGAGGATCCCCATCGGCAGCGTCACCACCGCCACCAGCGACGAGCGCAGGTGGAAAAGGAACAGCAGGCAGACCACCGCCACAGCCGCAGATTCCTCCAGAAGTTTCCACACAAGGTTGTCTATGGCGCGCTTTATGAGTCCGGAGCGGTCGTAAGTGACCACAAGCTCCACTCCACTCGGCAGGCCGGCCTTCAACTCTTCAAGGCGGGCCTTGACCCTGTTGATTGTCTCCAGCGCATTATGGCCGTACCTCATCACCACTATCCCGCCGGTGACCTCCCCCTCGCCGTCCAGGTCGGCCACGCCGCGTCTTGTTTCCGGCCCGATATGGATGTTCGCCACATCTTTAAGCCTCACCGGAATCCCTTTATCGCTCATCCCGACGGGGATCAGCTCGAAATCTTCTATTGTGCGCAGATATCCGTGTGAACGGATCATGTACTCCGCCCGCCCCATTTCAGTGACAGAGCCCCCGCCGGACTCGTTGGCGCTGCGGATAGCGGCGGCGACCTGGCTGGCGGTGATATTCTGCGCGGCAAGCCTCTCCGGAGCCAGTTCCACCTGGAACTGGCGCGCCATCCCCCCAATGGTGGCCGCTTCCGCCACGCCGGGAAGGCTTTGCAATTCATATTTAAGGTAAAAATCCTGTATCGCCCGCAGTTCGTCCGGGCCGTGGACGCCGCTTTTGTCCACCAGGGCGTATTCGAAAATCCATCCCACGCCGGATGCGTCCGGCCCCAGCGAGGGGGTGACGCCCGGAGGCAGCTTGCCGGCCAGCTGGTTCAAGTATTCGCTCACCCGCGCCCTTGCCCAGTATGGGTCCGTCCCGTCCTCGAATATCACGTAGATGGAAGATTCGCCGAACATGGAGAAAGCCCGCACCGCCGAAGAGCGCGGCACGGACATCAGCGCCGTGGTCAAAGGATAGGTCACCTGGTCTTCCACTATCTGCGGAGACTGCCCAGGATACATGGTCTTCACTATCACCTGGGTGTCCGAAAGGTCCGGTATCGCGTCCAGTGGCATATGGCGCATCGAATAGACGCCCCAAAGGCAAAGGGCCGCCGAAGCCAGCAGTACCCCGATCCGGTTGTTTATGGACCAGCCGATTAGTTTTTCGATCATTGGGCGCCCTGCCGCATGCGCTCGGCCGCGTCGTTTAGCGACGAGGCGGAATCAAGGAGAAACTGGCCGTTGACCGCCACCATGTCCCCCTCCGCTAGCCCCGCGGTGACCTCGATGTTTTCGCCGTCGCTAATGCCCGTGGCCACAGGGACCGGGACAAAGCGCCCGTTACCTTTGGACAGCATCGCCCGCGTCCCCCGCCCGTCCCTGATAAGGGCGCTCACCGGCGCGGCCAGCGCGTTTCGTGTCTGCGCGTTGATAAACGCGTTAACCTGCATCCCGGGGGCCAAAAGCTTCTGCCCCCCGCCGATGATCACCCTTGCGCGCAACGTCTGGCTTGCCGGGTCCGTAAGCGGGCTGGCCAGCTTGAGCGTACCTTCAACCGAAAAGTTTCCTGCGGCGGCGGGATGGATTGTCACTTTAGCTCCGTCTTCAAGCCATCCAAGCTGGTCGCGGTATATCACTATGTCCACCCAGAGGCGCGAAAGGCCGGCCAGCGTGGCGACAGGATTCATGGGATTGACGTAAGCCCCTTCGCGGACAGAAACCGAAGTGACGATGCCCCCCTTGTCTGAGCGCACAGGGGTGATTTCGATTGGGCGGCGCTTGTCCTCCAGCAGTTTCATTGTCGGCTCGTCGATTCCGGCAAGCAGCAGTTTTTCCCGCGCGCGCCACCGCTCCCGCGCCAGGCTTGCCATCATTTCCGCGTTCTGGCCCGACATCTCGGTGATTGTGGCGCCAAGCGTGTCGCGCCTGATCAGTATCTCCACATATTCGCGCTGGCGCTGGACAAGGTCCGGCGAATAGATTTCATAGACGGCCCCGCCGGGCTTTATGACAACGCCAACGGTGTTCGCGTAAAGTTTCTTGATCCATCCTTCAACGTATGGGGTGACGGTGACTATGGAGGTCTCGTCCACGTTCACCGAGCCGAAGGTCTTTATCTTGCGCGACAGTGGCATGGTCTTCACCGTAGCCAGCCTTATGCCCATTTTTTTCGCCGTGGCGGCGTTTATCGTGACGCCCGGCCCGGCCGACGATGAGGCGGTATCCTTGCGTTCCACAAGGTGCATTCCGCATAAGGGGCAATCCCCCGGATGATCCTGTGATATCTGCGGATGCATGGGACAGATCCATGATTTGGCCTGTCCTTTGGGGATTATTGGGGGCTCGGGACTTTTTTTTTATCGTTTGCGGCGGGAGCCTTCACTTCTTCCAGGAACATGCCGCATTTCGGGCAGGCGCCGGGCTTGTCTGACACTATCTCCGGATCCATGGGGCATGTGTATTTTTTTCCTTCGCCGGGGACAGTGTTGACGGACTGCATTTGCGCCCCGTGGTCATGGCCGTGTTCTGTTTGCGCCGCTTCGTCGGCCAATGCGGCCGGGATGGGCGCCGTGGCGGAGAACATCATGGCGGCCGCCATTATCCCGATGAACCTATTTTTCATTTCTGTTTCCTTCATTTAGACCATCACACAAAAAAATTGACGGTATTATTTCACGCTATTTAATGACGGCGGCGGAGTTTTAACTCCGCCGCCGCGAAATCAAGGGGGTATAAAGCCCTTAACGCACGACTATCTGCTCGCCATGGCCGGCCTTCGGGTCGGCGTCCTTGGTGAACATTATCACCGCGATGGCGCCGGTCAGGGCCTGTCTGAGCGAGTGGGTGACGATGGCGTTGGCGCCTTCCACCGGAGAAATCAGGTCGAATATCGCGCCGTCCCCGGGCCCGACGACGAACGTCTGCATCCCGTGGGACACGTTTTTCGGGTTGCCGCCGGCGTACACCTTGTCCCAAATCCCGGCGATGGGATGGAACGCGGAGAATTCGTTAGGCCCGGCGTTCACGAAGTAAACTCGCACGCGCTCGCCCGGCTTTGCCTGCAGGAAGCGTGTTGCGGCCGGATCGTGGACGGGGTCATACTTGAACACGCCGCCGTTGAACACGACATTGTTCCACTTCCCCTGCATCATGGTGTTCACGTCTTCCGGGTTGTTGTAGATCTCGGACTGGACGAGCACATACTCCCTGTCCGCCTTGGGCAAGGCCGAGCCGTCCTTCGGATCAACGATGATCACGCCGAACATGCCGCGGGCCACGTGCTGGATCATCGGGTCGGAACCGCAATGATAGAAGAACACCCCCGGATACGTGGCGGCGAAGGTGAAGTTCTTCGACTCGCCCGGCTTGATGGGGGCAAAGTCGGTGACCACGTTGGTGCGCGCCGCATGGAAGTCCATGGAGTGCGACACTTTGTTGGTCTTGTCGTTGATCAACGTGAACTCCACGGTGTCCCCTTCGGTCACCCGCACCACGGGGCCGGGCACCTTGCCGTCAAAGGTCCACATTTTGTACTTGGTCCCCTTGTTGTCCACCGGCAGGTCCACCTCGGTGGCGTGGAACGTCACCTTGTGTGTCTTCGCCTGGGCGGCGGTGGCGCCAAAGGACGCCAGGGCGAGAACGCCCCCCAAAACAGCTCCTAGCAACTTCCTTGATGTCATCAAAAACTCCTCCCCTATTTGTTGGTTGAGCCACATTTGCAGACCTGCCGCAGATAAGCGGTAAGCCCGTTAATCTCTTCATCGGTGAGCACGTCTCCCCACGCGGGCATCAGCGGAGATTTGTTCACCGCGATGCCCCCTTCCTTTATCGCCTTGAAAAGCTGCGCCTCGGGAACGTCCCCCATCGCCTTCGCGTCCGTATGGTCGCGGGGCTGCACAGCCATGGAAGGGCTGTTCACCCCTTTGCCGTTGCGTTTGAGGCCGTGGCACTGCACGCAATACGTGTTGTAGATCATCTCGCTTCCCGCCCCCTTTGGGGCCGCGGAAACTGTGCCGGCCGCCGCCAAAATAACGGCCAGCGCCGCGATTAATGAAACCATCACTATCCTCTTCATGGTCACTTCGCCTCCGGCGAAAGCTTGAGGATGTAGCCGGTGAGGCTTTCGATGTCCTCCGGGCTCATGTCAAGCTTAGGCATCCATATATACCGGTCGATCTTCTGTGGATCCTTGATGTAGGCGGCGATATAGTCCGGCTTGAGCCTTTCGGCGGCCGTGTAAAGCTCCGGGCCGGACTTGCCTCCGGCGGCCGGCTTGTACATGTGGCACGCCGAACAGCCGCGCAGCTTGGTGAAAAACATCCCCGCCATCATCATGTTCACAGCCCCGCTCTTGAAAACGCCTTTCTCCACGATTCCCGGAGAAGTCAGCGCCATCAGGTCGTCCGCGGTTGTTTCCGCCTCTTCCTTGCCAAGCTTTGGATGGGGCGCAAGGGACCCTTCGTCCACCACGTCCTCATTGGCCCCGGCCTTGATGTGCCGGAGGTAAAACTCACCGGCAGGGCGTATTCGCACAGGATTCTGGAGCCATTTCACAAGCCACGGCCTGTTGAATTTGTCCCCGGCGTAATAAAGGTCCGGCCCCTTGCGGACGGCCAGCCGTTCCAACGAAGGATTTTCCGGCTTGCCCACCGCATGGCACTTCACGCAATCGGCCTTAAGCGCCGGGCCGCCGTCCGCCGCGCCGGCCTGACGGCCGGCCAGAAGCGCCAGCGAAATAAAAGCGCAGAACAACACACGTTTCATCATCAGTCCCGCCTTACTGCTGCCCGATCGCCTGGCCCTTCATGGCCGGATTGTTTTTCAGACCAAGGCTCCCCTTGAGCGATTCCTCGTAATAGAAATCCGGGACGAACTTCTTGCCGCTCCATGCGTAAACCGGATCTGTGGCCACAGGTATGCCGTCATACTCGATGACGGTCATAAGCCCGCCCATCAGCTTGCTGCCGTTGAGGGTGTGCGAGTCCACATGGTCGTGCACCGGGAAAAGGCCAGGATTGTCCATCTCCATGATGATGTCGTACCGCTCGCCGGGGCCCACCACGATGGTGTCGGCCTCATACGGCGCCGGAAGGGGCCTGCCGTCCTTGAACGCCACCTTGAAGGTGTGCCCGTGCGGATGGATCGCGTGGATGAACTCGCCGGCCCCGATCAGGCGTATCCTGACAACGTCCCCCTTTTTCACCCGGACAGGCTGGGTGTCCGGGAAGGAGTGGCCGTTGATGGTGAAATAGTCGTAAACGTCCCCCGGCATCCCGCCGTTGCCCGGCTTGAAGGCGTACTTGGAGTCCCAGTCAGAGAGCATCCATATGTAGTCCTTGGTCACTTTTTTCTCGATTGGTGTGGGCTTTTTCGGGTCCACGATGAACGGGCCCCACATCCCGCGCATGACCACGTGTTCGTTGACGTTGACGTGGCAGTGATACCACATGGTGCCGGAAGGCTCGGCGGTGAACTTGTATGTGAACGACTTGCCAGGCTCGATCGCTTTTTGCGTCACGCCGGGCACACCGTCGTTCTTCCAGTTGTTCTTCATCACAAGGCCGTGCCAGTGGATGGTGTGGGGCAGGGCGGTGAGGTTATGGACATTCACCGTCAGCTCATCCCCCTCCTTCACATGGAAAAGCGGCCCGGGCACCTGGCCGTTGAAAGCGAAAGTGTGGAAGTCCTGCTGCTCCACGAGCGTGATCTTTGTGTCCTCGATGGTCATCTCAAACGAACGCTTTTCGGCCCAGCCTTTGGATGGGATCAGGATCAAAGCCGCCAGAGCGAAAAAAGCCGCGAACCGCCTCGATATTTTCATAAAATCTCCATATGAACAGACAAAACTCCCCTATGTCCGGACATGGCGGAACACCGCATCCGGAAGCTTACGCTCTTTAAAATTCAGCGGCCATCGCGCTGGCCAGGAGGCCTGCGCTGATCAATAAAATCCCATGAGCCGCAATGGAAATGGAGAGTATCATCTTGAAACGGCGGCGCGTATGACATATTAACCGTCTCATAATAGTATTGACATAAGTGGATATATGCGTTACGCTGTAGTCCATGAAGAATACAGATGGGCGCGGGCTTGATAGTAAGACATTGACGCAGTTGCGCAAGCGGGCTGTGGCCTGTGTGCAGA
>JACRLM010000093.1 GCA_016235255.1 Nitrospinota bacterium
AATCCATTCTTCCCTTGCCAGTTTTCCCGTTACCGTTTACTCTTTTCATGTGACCTCCTTGCTTTCCGTTGTTTTCGTTCAAAAACATGGTAGCAGGTGAGGTCATACCTTCGTTTCAACTAAGTTTAGGACACTTTCCTTATTGCTACTTTTCCTGCAGCAAGCAGAAGGCTATTTCTTGGGTCATCAATATCTCGTTTACCGGCTGTCGAAAATCCTTGGCAAGGTGAGCCAGCTAATAATACATCTGTTGCTATTTTGTGATCAAAAGGAAGTTTGCCAATGGATAAGTCTGCACAATATGTTGGGGACTGAAAATTGGAGGAGTGAACAGCTAGGACTGTTGGATTAATATCTACAGCACCAAGGCAAGTAAAACCAGCATCGACAAATCCGAGGTCAAATCCGCCACACCCCGAAAAAATGCTAAAAAATGTTGGTTTGCTTGTCACCATGCTAATTATGCAAAATCTTAAACAATATGTGTTTCCAAGCCCCCGCAGTGACGACCATATGACGACCGATACTTTTTACCGCTAGCTAAAGAGTTGTAACCCCATGAAAAATGGTGCCCTCGGCGAGATTCGAACTCACGGCCTACGGATTAGGAATCCGGCGCTCTATCCTGCTGAGCTACGAGGGCTTTCGCGATTCACGAATCGTCAATTATATATCGTTGCGCGCAAAACAAAAGTCCATTTTTCGGCGACGGCAACTTTCCCGTCCAGCGTGATAATTCGCCGGACGGTGGCCGGGCCGATCAAACCGCCGCGGGGGTGTGGCCATGCTGGCGCAGAAGCGACTCTTTTTCCCGCGCGAAATAGTCCAGCGCCTTTTGCACAGCCTTGGCCGCCTCGTCGTGGTTGAGGAAGTCCTTCACCTTCACTTCTTTGTTCTCCAGGGTCTTGTATTCCTCGAAGAACTTTTTCAGCTCGTCGCGCTTGTAGCGGGGAAGCTGGCTTATGTTGAATATCTCGTCGTAGGCCGGGTCGTTTGCGGCCACCGCGATCACCTTGTCGTCCAGTTCCCCCTGGTCTAGCATCTCCATCATGCCGATCACGCGGGACTCCACCATCGTTCCGGATGGGATGGTCTCCGAGCATAGCACGAAGATGTCTATCGGGTCGTGGTCCTCGCAATATGATTGCGGGATGAATCCGTAGCTGTGGGGGTAATGCACGGCGCCGTGCAGCACACGGTCCACTTTCAAAAGGCCGGTGGTCTTGTCCAGTTCCAGCTTCAGCCGGGAGTTTCTCTCTATTTCTATAAAGGCGTTGACGTATGTGGGCGCCTTTTCCCCCGGGATTATGTCAAACCAAGGATGCATCTTCAATATTCTCCAAAACGACGGTAAAATCCCATTTTGGTTTGAAACCGCCGGTGCGTCAAGCGGCATGAAGAGATTTTTTTACGATACAGCGTTAAATCGCGTGAGCGTCAATTTCCCAAGGCAAGGCAATCTTTTATTGATACCGGGACTGTTTTTCTGGTATAAAATCAAGAACCTTTCTTGATTCATATTTCTTAAATCGCCATAACGGCTTTAGCTGAGGGGGACGGTACCGATGTTGCGAAGCAAGCAAGCAAGCAAGCAAGCAAGCAAGCAAGACTTAATCCATTAATAGCTGTTTTACTGCTTATCTTCGTTGGAGCCTTTACCGCATGTGGCGGCGGTGGCGGGTCATCGGACAAAGAATTCTTCTCGCTATGGAAGCGTGATAGCGACAATATGCCCATGGATCTCACCGGTGGGCATTTCAACGCCTGGGGCGTTATGTATTTCCTGACAACCACCAACATCAACTGTTACTGCAATGCCATAGCTATAGGAGATCAGTCCTCCGGCTCGGCATCGTTGCAAAGCTGTGGCCCAAGTTCCTCATGCAGCGTTTTTAATGGGTCATACACTTATACAAACAGCGGCGGCAGCTTGGTATTGTGCAATAGTGGTTCTTGCGCAAGCTATCATTAGCAGTCCAAAGCGATGAGAATGAGGAGAAAATGATGCTTACCCGACTTATAAGTTTTTTCATTTTTGCTTGTTTTATGATTTCCTGCGCTGGCCGTCAACCGCAGCCAATCACTGTATATCAACCGGACGATGAGCATCGGTCTTGCCGGGCGCTAGATGTGGAACTTTCCCAGACCGAAGATGAAATCAACAAGAAATATGCCGAGCATGTGAAAAAGCGTGAAGGACAAGTTGCTTTAGCGTTCGTTTCTGGTTTGCTATTTTGGCCTGGCGCCTTCTTTTTGGACTTGAAGGAATCTGAAAAAGTGGAGTACGACGCCCTTCGACAACGCTACAACCGCTTGTTGATAATCGCGGCGGACAAAGAGTGTGGTTTTGACAGAAAATCCGTACCGGCTATTGATGAAAGGATGCAGACTGCCAAGCCAAGCAACTCCCAATTGCTCGAGGATGCAAAATCCGGAAAGTATCTAAAGAAGCCAGAAAGCACCCCCAAAGGAGGGGAGACGGTGGGGAATAGCCACCCGTAGCCCGGTAACACAAAAGTAAGAAAGGGACTTAACTTTTAACTTTTTTTGTTGTGTAATGGCATCGGGGGTGTTTTCCTCCTGGGAGCGCTGGCGTCGCGCCCGGAATATTTTTCCCCTCCTTTTTTAAGGAGGGGTGGCGGCTTTTAGCCGACGGGGTGGTAAACGATTTGCGATAGTTTCGCATAAACCATTACCCCCTCCCGCCTTCGGCGTACTCCCCCTTATAAATGTGGAGAAAAAGATTTACGAGTAAGTTGGCCGCGCTCCCAGGGAAGGGCATTGCCTGGTTGCCAGCGCAAAGAAAACAAATTCGTGTTGACAAACTATGGCCACATCTTTAAACTTAACTTTTTCATTGAATTTGGACATCGAACTTTAGGACGGCGTTTGCGATGAAACAGAGCATGAAGACTTACTCGGCCAAGCCGGCGGAATTCCCCGTGGCAAAACGGGGGTGGACCCTGGTGGACGCCGATGGCAAGGTTTTGGGGAGGATCGCCTCTAAAATAGCGGACATCCTCCGGGGCAAGAACAGGCCCACGTTCACCCCCCACGTGGACACCGGCGATTTTGTCGTGGTGATAAACGCGGACAAGGTGAAGCTGACCGGGGCCAAGCTTGACCAGAAGATCTATTATAACCACACCGGGTTTTTCGGCCATTTGAAGTCCGCCACGGCGCGGGAGGTGATGGCGAAGAATTCGGCGAAGCTTATTTACGAGGCCGTGGAAGGGATGCTGCCCAAGAACAGGCTTTCCCGGCAATTGATAAAGAAACTGAAGGTTTACGCCGGGCCGCAGCATCCGCACGCCGCCCAGCAGCCGTCAACTGTGGAGATGAGATAAATGGCGACGCAGACGGAAAACCGCTATTACGCAACGGGCCGCAGGAAAAACGCCACCGCAAGGGTGTGGGTGCTTCCCGGTTCGGGCACGGTGAAAGTGAACAAGGTGGCCCCCCGGGATTATTTCAAGAGGGACACTTCGGAGATGCTCCTTCTGCAGCCGTTGAAGATCACCGGCCTGAAGGACAAGATGGACGTGGTCGCCACCGTCAGGGGCGGCGGACTGAGCGGCCAGGCCGGCGCTGTGCGGCACGGCATCGCCAGGGCGTTGCAGGTGTATGACGAGACCCTCCGGGGAGCCTTGAAAAAGGCCGGCATGCTCACCCGCGATCCGCGTGAAAAAGAACGCAAGAAACCCGGCCGGGCCCGTGCCCGCAAGCGGTTCCAGTTCTCCAAGCGCTGATCCGTATTCCCCCAGCGGGGGAACAAAGCTTGTACATCAAAGGGCTTGCGTATCGCGCGCAAGCCCTTTTTGTTTTTCCGCTTGGGCTGGCGGCGCCGCTTGGCGGGGTGTTCTTCACCCCGATGTCCTATTATAATGTGACAAGTCCGGGGTGAATAACACCCCGGACAGCGCAAGGCGGCTAAACGTTATACGGATTTAAGGCGAGGGTGAATATGATAGACGTGGGGATAATCGGGGCTTCGGGCTACACCGGGCAGTCGCTTCTGGAGATACTCCTGCGCCACCCCGGGGTGCGGGTGAAGGCGATAACCTCCGATTCGCTGGCCGGCAAGACGCTTTCGGAGGTGTTTCCGAAGTTATCCGGGCTCGATCCGCTGGTGTTTGAGAAGAGCGACGCGGACATCACCACGCGGAACATCGGCGCGGTGTTCCTTTGCCTGCCGCACACGGAGGCGATGGCGGTGGCGCCAAAATTCCTGGCCGCCAACATAAAAGTGTTCGACCTTTCCGCCGATTTCCGGCTGCGGGACGCGGCGGTGTATGAGCAATGGTACAAGGCGAAACATTCGGCGCCCGAGCCGATGGCCGGCGCCGTGTACGGGCTGCCGGAGCTTTACAGGGAAAAGATCGCCACAGCCAGCCTTGTGGCCGTGCCGGGATGCTATCCCACGTCGGCGATCCTTGGGCTTGCCCCGGTGATGGGGGAGGACTGGCTCGACCATGAGTCCATCGTGATAAACTCCGCCTCCGGCGTCTCCGGCGCGGGGAAGAAGGCCGAGACGCAATACATGCTCGCGGAGCTTTACGGCGATTTTTACGCATACGGCGCCCCGTCGCACAGGCACACGCCGGAGATCGAGCAGGAGCTTTCCGTGATGGCGCAGACTCGGGTGCGGGTGACGTTCATCCCGCATCTTCTCCCGGTGGAAAGGGGGATATACACCACCATCACCGCGAAGATGAAGGATCCGGCGGGCGCCGGGCGGCTGGCGAGGGAGTATAAGGATTATTATGAAGGTGAGAGGTTCGTGACGGTCCACGATTCGTTCCCTAAAATGAAGTGGGCGGTGGGGACGAACAGGATACACATAAGCGCCACGGCGGACGGGCGGACGGGGACGCTGATCGTCACCTCCGCCATAGATAATCTTGTGAAAGGAGCGTCGGGACAGGCTGTGCAGTGTTTCAACATACGGCACGGGCTTGACGAAGCGGAGGGGTTGCGATGAAAAAGAAAGCGGCGGCCGCGGGGAGCGGGGTCACCGCCCCGAAAGGGTTCGCGGCTGGCGGGATCCATTGCGGGGTGAAAAAGACCGCGGCCAAGGACCTGGCGGTAATAATATCCCTAAAGCCAGCCGTGGCGTCCGGCGTGTTCACGAGGAACAGTGTGAAGGGCGCCCCGGTGATATGGAGCAGGGAAGTGGCGCGCAGGGGGGGAGCAATGGGGATAGTGGCCAACTCCGGCAATTCCAACGTGCTCACAAAGGAGGGCTATGTGCACGCCGGCAGGATGGCCGCCGCCGTGGCCAAACATATCGGGTGCGGGCCGGAGAAAATATTCGTGGCCTCCACCGGCGTGATCGGGCAGCCTTTGCCCATCGAAAAGGTGGAAAAAGGGGTGGCGGCGCTCATGCCGAACCTTTCCCGCATCGGCGGGGGGGACGCGGCGGAGGCCATCATGACCACCGACCTTGTGAAAAAAGAGTTTTCGGCGCACACGGCCGTGGGCGGGAAGACTGTCACCATAGGCGGGTGCGCCAAGGGATCGGGGATGATAAGCCCATCCATGGCCACCATGCTCGCTTTTATCACCACGGACGCGGCCATGTCCAAGGCCGCTGTGCGGGACCTGACGAAACGGGCCTGCGACGCGTCGTTCAACAGGGTGACGGTGGACGGTGACACGTCAACTTCCGACATGCTCCTGGTGATGGCAAACGGAGCCTCCGGCGCGCCATTGATCGCAAAACCGTCGGGCGCGGCGTACTCCAAGGTTTTGGAAAAGGTGACGCAGGCGTGCGTCCATCTTGCCCAGGAAGTTGTGC
Organism: Nitrospinota bacterium; assembly: GCA_016235255.1. Classification (NCBI taxonomy): domain Bacteria; kingdom Pseudomonadati; phylum Nitrospinota; species Nitrospinota bacterium. Next base: position 5,798 of record JACRLM010000093.1, read on the forward strand.
GGGACGGGGAGGGGGCGACAAAGTTCATTTCGGTGGCGGTGAAAGGCGCCGCGTCGCAAAAGGCGGCGGAACGGGTGGCCATGGCAATCGCCAAGTCCCCGCTTGTGAAAACGGCGTTTTTCGGGCAGGACGCAAACTGGGGGAGGATACTTTGCGCGGCTGGATATTCCGGCGTGCCGATTGACCCTTCAAGGGTGACCCTTTCCATCGGCGGCGTCACGATCTTCCGCAAAGGAGGCCTTGTGAGCGGCGATTGGGAGAAGAAGGCCTCGGCCAGACTTAAACTGCGGGACATCGCCATGGTGATAGACCTTGGCGCGGGCGCGGCCTCCACCGAGGTGTGGACCTGCGATTTTTCGTACGACTACATCCGGATAAACGCCGATTACAGGACGTGAGGGTTTCCGACGTCATTCCGGCCTTTTTGTCATGCCGGACTTGATCCGGCATCACGGCTTCGGTTTTTCTTGCTTCCCCGTGGTCGCCTGACCACGGTTCCTTTTGCAACGCCGCCATTCTGGCGGCATGCCGGCGATACAACAGGCCCCGATCCCGGATAACCGAAACGGCTTCCGGGATGACAAAACACGGCGTCCCGCCTATCATTCATCCCCGCCTCACGCTACAATCATCCGATGACGGAAAAATGGTTAGTCACCGGCTGCGCCGGATTCATCGGGTCGGCGGTGATGGAGGCGCTTCTGCGAACGGGGGCCACAGTGGCCGGCGTGGACGACTTAAGCCACGGCTCGATGGAAAACATCAACGACGCCATCAATGCGGCGGGGCCGGGGGCGGGAGAGCGGTTCACGTTTTACCACGGGAGCGTCCTTGACCCGGCGCTTATGGAAAAGGCGGCCATCGGGGCGCGGATAGTCTCACACCACGCTGCGCTGTGCTCCGTGCCCCTTTCGTTCGAACGGCCGGAGGAGACATTCCGCGTTAACGCCGGCGGTCTTGAATCAGCCGCCAAAGCGGCGGCCAGCGCGGGAGCGCGCAGGATTATCTACGCCAGTTCCGCGGCGGTTTATGGAGATGGCGAACCGCCGCTCCGGGAGGATTCGCCACCATATCCAAAATCACCATACGCCGAAAGCAAACTTGCCAACGACAGGTTCGCGGCGGATTTTTCAGCGGCCACAGGCGCCGCGATGACAGGGCTTCGTTACTTTAACGTTTACGGCCCAAGGCAGAACACGCAAGGGCAATATGGCGGGGTGATCGGAAGATGGACACAGTCCATGCTAGACGGTGAAACGCCAACAATCTTTGGTGATCCATCCATAAGCCGGGACTTCATATTCGTTAAAGACGCGGCCATGGCCAACATTCTCGCCTCGCGGCGGACGGAGCCGGGCGCGGTGGTCCTGAACATCGCCACAGGCCGGGAGACAACCCTTGGAAAACTTTATGAAACGCTGGCGGCGGCGATGGCAAAGGCCGGAATCAACGCTCCTGCGGAGCCGTTGAAAGCACCGGCCCGGCCGGACGACATCGTGCGTTCCGTGGCGGACATATCAAGGGCGGCGGCGCTGATGGATTTTAAGGCGGCCTCAAGCCTTGAAGAGGGATTGTTGAAGACGGTGAAGTGGTTTAAGGGGAAGTTATAAGAATTAGACCACAGAGTCGCTGAATTGTTGGTGTCGTTCTGGGGCAAAGCCGAAGAATCTCCCTCTAACGCTATGAATCCGTGGTCAGGCCGGGCTGTTGCCCAAATGCTCATCGGGGTGTTCTTCACCCCGATGTTCCAAAGTCGAGTGAGTAATGCTTGTATAAACAAAGAGTCCGGGGTGAAGAACACCCCGGACAGCGTTCGTTTCGTGTGTTTTACCTTTTGGGCAACAGCCCGAGGCGACCACGGGGAAGCATAATCAGGAGTTAATTCACCACAGAGTCACAGAAGCGCGGAGAGGTAAATAAGCCGGAATCACCGGGCCTTAAGCGCCTCTGTGGTTTTAAAAGTCTTTTCCGCTATTTCGCGGCGGATTGGCCGCTGTACAGAAGCTCCACCTTGCCGGACTTTCGCAGAGCGTCCATAATCTTCTCAAAACGCTCTTCAAGGATGGTCTGCCGCGCCATTGGCGACGCCTCTTTATCGTTGCGTTTCTCTTTCTTCGTGATTTCCAGAAGCTTGAACACGCTGTATCCGCGCAAGCCCTGGACAGGTACCGTTATCCCGCCCGGTTTCACCGAAAGCAACGCTTTGTCTATGGAGGTGTATGGCCTGTCGCCAATGGTCAAAACGCCTATCCGGCCCGCGTTGGACTTCGCGTCCGGCGCCACGGAAAACTCGATGGCCAATTCGTGGAAATTTGCGCCTTCAATCGCCTTCTTGCGGACATCCTCCGCCTGTTCCTTCGTCTGCGTCACTATCAAAAGCGCCGTGGCGCGTCTTGGCTGGAACTTTAGATAGTCGTTGTCAGCGATATATTTTGAGATATCCTTTTTTGAAGGCTCGTTCTTTTTATTCACCTTGTCGCGGTATATGTTCACCGCCAGGCTCAAGTCGAACTCCGCGACAAGTTCCTTAAACCGTGGCGATTTATCAAGCCCGGCCTCTTTCCCCTCGGCGGCGAACAGCTTCTCTTCCACCACCCCGGCCAGGTATTCGAGCAGGTCTTTTTTCCCGGGACCCACCCGCGCCGCCTTATCGCGCACCTCCCCATAGCCGATCGCAAAAATCGAGGATTTCACCAGCAATGCAGTGTTCTTAAGCTTTGAAGGCTCTAAGGCGGCGATGTCCGGCGAGAACTCCACCCTGTACTTGTCATAAAGCCTGGCCCCTTCGGCTCCGATGGCCTCATTGCGTTTTTTTCCCTGGAGCATGGCGGCCGCCGCTTCCGCGTTCAATCCTTTTTCTTTGGAGAGCTTTTCGATCTGGGCGGGGCCCACCTTCGCCTTTTCGTCGAAAATCTTTCTACGGTAAAGCCCGGCCAATGTTATTTCACGGTATTCAGCCGATTTGGCGATAAACTCCTTGCTCTCCATAACGCCCGAAGCGGCCGCCTCATCGTATAAAAGCTGGGCGTCTATCATTCCGCGCAAAGCTTCCAGCGCCCGGGCGTTTTTCTCCAAAGCCTGGTCTGCGGCAAGATGCTCCGCCGTGGGAAGGCTGCCAAGGGTCCTGTTGAGTTCTTCCAGAGTGATGACCCGGCCACCCACCTTGGCGATGGGAGTGTCCGCCAGGGCCATGTGGGCGGAAAAAGCAAGTAACGCAAATGTCATTAAAGTTGTTTTTGCGGACAGCATTATTTCAAAACTCCGTTTTACTTGTGGCCCCGTCAACCTGACGGCATGCCGGCGTTGCGCATAAAAAAGCGGCCGGAGGCGGTTTTGTCCAAACCTGTTCTCCGGCCGCGTGTTTCACAGCTTACTTCTTCGGATTGGCGCCGCCAAGATCCGGAGCGGTGGCGTGGATGTACGACACCGCCGCGTCAAAGTCGTTCCCGATCGGCTTGCCGTTGTACAGCCGCTTCTCGGCTATGGCCGGCACGCCCCCCTTGTTGACAGTGTGGCACGCGGCGCACTTCACCGGGCCATGGCTGCCGTCCGGGTTCATCGAGGCCGCCTGCTTGTAGGTCGTCAGGTCCACCTTGCTTGTGACAGGGTAGAGGCCGTGGATGGACTCGTGGCAGAACTGGCAGCTTAGGCCCGAATGCCCCTTCGAGTACCTCATAAGAGAGTACTTGCCCGGCTGGTTGATCGGGAAAGCCACGCCCCCCTGGCCTTCCACGAACGGCGCCGCGTGGCAGTCCGCGCAATGCGGCTCGCCGGCGGACAGCCAGTAGTCCCTGCCGTGGGTGGCCGCTTCATACGGCACAGCCGCCCCGTTCTTCAACTTCCTGGCGTCGCCCGGGTTGGCGGAAAGGATGTTGACGCTAACGTCGCCGTCGGCGTCAGTGGAGGCCACCGGCCCCTTGTCGTTCACCTCGATCACCGCGATGTCCGGCACAAGGCGCTTCTTGGCCCATGTGAGCATCACGCCAGAGTCCTTGTCCTCTCCTTTAAGGGGAGTCTTCGGGTCGATGAACTTGTTGACCAGATCGTCCTTGGAAACGCCAACTGCCTTGGCGATGTCATCCAGTGATTTGTTGCGGATGGTCTCGCCGGTCTGCAGGAAGGCGTTCTGCAGGTTGTCGCGCTGATAGAATTCGCGGGTGAGCTGGTTGTGGCAGTTGGTGCACCACAGCCCCTTGGACTTGCCCCCTTCGTTGGCGACCTTGTCCTTCAGGTACGTCCCCACCGCGTTAAGATGCTGCTTCTTGCTGGCAAGGTCTTTCCCTTTGCCGGGGTTGGAGTGGACGTCGCGGCCGACGAAACAGCCGCCCGCCGCGTCGCGGTTGTCCGCGTTCTCATAGGCGTTCTTGCCGTCGGTGGTTATCGGGTAGCCGGCCATGCCGCGGTCCTGCCTGTGGGCGGGGTGGCATCCCTGGCAGGCGCCGGTGCGCCCCTTGGAGTCGGGCAGCGGCCGCACGGACTGGTGCGTCCGGTGCAGCGCCTCGGTCAGCGCCGGGATGACGGCATCCTTGTCCTTCACCGTGGCGGAAGCCTCGCCGGCCTTCTTCGATGAAAGCTTGCCGATGACGTTGTCCGCGTGGCATTCCTGGCAAAGCACCGCGCCCCGGCCCAGCCTGTTGGAAGTGGCCTTGGCGTTGTAGTTTTTCAGGAAGTCGGTGCCGTGCCTGGAGTCGTGGATCTCCATGATGGAAATCGCGGTGGCCTTGAGCCTTGAGAACCACTCGGAGGCGCCCACCGATTTCCAGTACTCCATCTCGCCTTTGTACTTGTTGAACTTGCCGCCGTTGGCGTTCTCGTTGGCGTGGCAGTTATAGCAGTTTGGCACGTCTATCGGGTTGGTGCCGGTGTACGACACCGGTTTGCCGGTGCCTGTGTCCATCACCGCTTTGCCCGATTTTGCGTCCACCAGCGTCACCCGCGCCTGCTGATACGGCTGGATGTCCCTCTCGGTGATCTTCATGATCCCCTTGTTCACCTCGTTGTCCAGGAACGGGGTGAGCGGAAGGCCGAGCGCCTCCCATATGCCGGGGTTTGTGAGCACTATCGGAACGTTGTCGAGCACCGGGGACTTGGTGAACACGATGGTCCCCTTGTCGCCCGAATACTTCAGATGGCTCCCGGACACCGGCTGGCCGGAAGGGCCCGAGTCCATAGGCACCGGGATTTCCACGCCCACACGCAGCTTGTCGGAGTCCTTGGAGGTCTTTTTCGGGTTGGACCCTTCCAGGTCGGCGTAAACATAAAGATGCCTGAAATAAGCGTTGGCCACCGACTCGTTGGCGCCATAAGGGTTGCCGTCGCCGTTGATGTCATACGGCACGTTCCAGTAGGCCATTTTGTTGCCTTCGGAGTATGTGTTGTTCACATGCTCGTAGAACAGCTTGTAGCGTTTGTCCCCGTCCACCAGCACGGAAGGGTCCTTCGGATCGGCGCCAAGGACGATTGGCCTGCTGTCGGACTTGTCGAACTTGGCGTGCTTGACCACCTGGGTCAGTATGCTGTTGTACGGCGGGAGCACGCAACAGTACGAGAAATCGAATCCCGTGCAGTGCATCCCCAACTCGTAGTTGATGGATATGACATAGTCATTCCCATCCTTGCTTTTGGCGGCGGCGGTCTGCGCGCTTCCAAAAGCCCCCAACGCAAGCGCAAAAAGCGCCAGCGCCGCCGTCCGTTTCCACATGGAAACGCCCGGCCACTTAAAGAATCCCCTCCGTTTTTCCATGACAAACTCCGCGAAGAAGTGAACGGTTAAGCGGCCGCGCCATATAACGGCATAGACCGCGGTTATGAGCGAAAAAACATGGCGGGAAAAATCCCCGCCATTAAGAATCCGGACTTTGCGCAAACGGCCTTGGACGGCCATGCGCGTAAAACCCTTGTCACCCTCTGGTCAGTTCCAGAATATAGACCCGGCGCAGGTGATAGTAAAGGGGATGGCGGAAATAATTCCCGGGCGCTATATGAGAGCATTCATAAATGTATATAGATATGGGTGAAATGAATTAAGTGGAATTGCCGCTGGAATGTTTTCTCGAAGAGTATTAGACTAGTGTCAGACCAGTCTATATAAGGAAGGCCCATGGCGACAGTCGGATCCTATGAAGCCAAGACACATCTTCCCGAATTGATCGAGCGCGCCGCCAAAGGGGAGAAGATAACGATCACAAGGCGCGGGGTGGCGGTGGCGGTTTTGGCCCCGGTCAATCCGGCCCGCGCAACGCCTTTGCGGGAAACCATCGGCCAGTTGAAGCTGTTCCGCAAGGAGCGCAAACTCAAGGGGCTTTCGATCCGGCGGATGATAGAGGAAGGAAGGCGGTGACCCGGCTCCGTTTCGCCGTGGACAACTCGGTGGTGATGTCGTGGTGCTTCGACGACGAAGAGGACAGTTATGCCGATGCGGTCCTTGAAAGCCTGGAGAACGCGGAAGCGCTCGTCCCGGCGATATGGCCTCTTGAACTTGGCAACGTATTGCTTGTGGGCGAAAGGAAAAAGCGCCTTGACGCGGCCTCCGTGGCCCGTTTTCTGGCGCTGTTGGGCGGCCTGCCGATCACAGTGGAGCAGGAGACCCCCGAAAGGACCCTCAACGAAATCTTCTCGCTTGCGCGTGAAACGGGGCTTTCCACCTATGACGCGTCATATCTCGACCTTGCCATGAGGCTTGGGCTGCCGTTGGCCACGCAGGACGCGGCCTTGATGAAGGCCGCGAAAAAAAGCGGGGTTCCGCTCTTCCATCCAGCCGGATCGCGGTGAAATCCATGGGAGGAGTCTGGCGGCTGGCCGTAATCATAACAAATCGTAACGAATCAGGAGTTTCCCTTCCTCAAGCGTTAACAATAGGGGGCCATATGAATTATAGCAAGACCGCCGGGAAACTCCGCTAACGAATCCAGCGCGTTGCCTCACGGGAAAAGGTAACCGAAGGGGGCGTGGATTTTCGCCTCATGGTTCATTGGCCCATAACTCATTAAAAAGCCTCCTGAGTATTTTTTCAAATTCTTTTCTCAAGTGGAAGGGATTGAGCGTGCCA
>JACRLM010000094.1 GCA_016235255.1 Nitrospinota bacterium
ATCCATTCTTCCCTTGCCAGTTTTCCCGTTACCGTTTACTCTTTTCATGTGACCTCCTTGCTTTCCGTTGTTTTCGTTCAAAAACATGGTAGCAGGTGAGGTCATACCTTCGTTTCAACTAAGTTTAGGACACTTTCCCCGCCATACCCGCGAAACCGGAGACCGCGCCCCCCATGCACGCCATGCCTGTCAAGGACGCGCGCAGCGAGGCGGTGGTGTTTATAGACATTGTCGGCTCCACAAACATAATGAACACGTATGGAGGCTATCATTTCTTCAGCCTCTTCCGGTTTTTGGAGGACATCGCAAACCGCATATTCTCAACACACAACTGCCTTTTCCGCAAAGGGCTTGGCGACGGGTTCATCGCCGTATTCGAAAATAACGAGGACGCGGTGCTGTCCTCCATCGAAATGCTGGCCGAACTGGAGGCGTACAACAGCGGGGTGAAGGAAAAATCGAAGCTGGAGCTTCGAATCGGGATAGATTTCGGCGAGACCAACGTGGGCCACGACGGCGACAGAATAGGCATAGCCGTCACCGCCGCCAAAAGGATCGAAGGGCTGCTGGCGGAGTCTTTCAGCTCCCTTTCGGTGGACAAGAGCCTTTATCCGATAAAAAACAGGATATTCATTTCATATATCGTCTATAACTCCATCCGCAAGAACAGCCATATCGCCTGCAGGGAAATAGGCTGGGCGGAGCTTAAAGGACTGGAAGGTGTGCGGTACGATATATTTCTTGTGGACTGGAAAGCGTCGTGGGAAAAGATGGGGGGGTGAAGCACGGCCTTTTTTCAAACGGAATCAAACCCGTCTTCCAACAGTCTCGTAAACTTGTTTCCTGTGAAGTATGGCAAGCACGGTGACTACTCCGGGCCTTATCCGGAACACTATGCGGTAATCGCCCACACGCAATTTCCAACAACCTTTAAGCGTTTTTCTAAGCGGAGCGCCATAACGCTCCGGTTCCGTCATGAGGCGTGTTTCGATGGCGGTTTTTATTCTGGCTTTTAGTTTTTCGTTTATCCTGGCGAGGTCGTCTTTTATATCCTGATGGTAGAGGACATTAAATCCCCTCACCATACGTCTTCATGCCTTAATGCCTTGGATTTGCGGAAAGTTTTGTCCCGCTTCTCCGAAATGGCCGCCAAAGCCATATCTTCATCAACTTCTATGGCCTCCCGCACGAGATCCCGCACTTTAAGCGACAGGGAAACGCCGTCCCTCCTCGCAAGACTTTCCACCTTTTCGTAAACAGGCTTTTCAAGGACAACGTTGATTCTTGGATTACTCGCCGGCATTGAAGCTCTCTTGTGTATATGTATTATTGGTTAAGTGTAACACTAGTGATACACCTGGTCAAGTATCCCATAAGCTGACATCTGGTCTTAATAACGCGAATGCAGGCAGGGCAGGCCACTTTTTATTAATCGGCCGAGCATCGGCTCACCCTGTCTTCCCAAACCTCCCGTTGACCTTATAGACCCACGCCAGCACCTCGGCGATCACGTGGTATAGCTCCGGCGGTATCTCCTGGTATAAATCGAGCTTTGAAAGGGTCTCGATCAAGTCCGGGTCTTCTTTTATCGGAACTTTGTGTTCCCGGGCGATCTGGATGATCTTCTCGGCCACGTCGCCGAACCCCTTGGCGGTCACCTGCGGGGCGCTTGTGACTCCCGGCTTGTATTTGAGCGCAACAGCTTTTTTGCGGGTATCTTTGGCCATCGCGTTACGCCTTTATGTTGATAAGGCCGGAGCCTGTGGCAGGGGTGTAATTCTCCAGCTCCTCCGTGATGAACTTGCCGCCTGCCACGGACACGTCTATCCACGCCGAATATCCCGCCGCCTCCAGCGATCCGGTAAGCTCCGCCAGGTTGTCTTTCATGTGCTTTGCCACGGTGTCGTTCATAACATACACGGTTCCGTGTATTTTTTTGTCCGCCACGCTCACGTCCGCCCGCACAGGCCCCAGTTTGGACATGTTGAGCATGAACACTATGGAGCTTCCCCCTTTTTCCTTCTTCTCCTTCCCCTGCCCTCCCCCTTCTTCGCCCGGTTTCAAGTACAGCCGGGCGGTCTGCACGGTGTCCCCCTGGGCGAATGGAATCTGGAAATACAACGGCGCCGATACAGTCCCGTCATCCCGTTTCGAAGCTGAGTTTATCAGCTGGGCGAATTCTATCGAGCCGAGCGCTTTTCGCACCTCCTTGGCCGTTTCGCGGATCGCGGCCAGGTCTTTTTCCATGTTGGCTACGTTCCCCGCGTCCTGACGTGGCGCCGCGATTTCCTCTTTTCCCGATGGTTGAAGCGGAATTTTTGCGGCCACTTCCGGTTTCAGCTGCTCCGGTCTTGGCTGGTCCTGCGGCGGCATAGCCGGAAACGCGTCCTGTTTGATCGAAGCGGCGGCCGGGGCGGCGTCTCCCGTGGCGGCGCCAATCTTTTCCGCCAGCGTGGCCACCTGCGCGTCCATCACTCCCAAAGCCTTAGCCAGCGAAGCCTTTAAATCATTTGCCAGCGCGGCCTTTAGCTGTTGCGGAGGCATTTTCCCTTCGGCGGCCGCCTTTATCGTAGATTCCATGAACAGCCCCGAGCGGCCCAGCAATTCTTTTGTCTTCTCGGGGGTCAACGTCCCCAGATCCTCCGCAATGGCTCCGGCGGCGGTCCTGGCCACTTCGTCCATAACGTTTTTCAGGTCCGGCGGCAATTCCGTCCCCTTCATTGATTGGGCGATGCGCCCCAGCGCGTCCCCCACAGGCGCCTTTCCGGGGAGCAGCAGCCGCATCAATTGGGCCGCCTTCGCATCTCCGGTGGCCTCTCCGGAAAGCAGGGTTATCGTAAGGTTCGGGCTGACCTTCTCCACCCTGCCGGTTATGTTTTGCCCCTCGGCAAGCCGGGATTGGGATGTGGCCACAAGGTCCACCCCCCTTAATCTGACAAGCGCCTGGTTCCCCGCGAGAAGTTTTAAAACTTTTCCGTCCACCACTTCCCCCTGGGAAAAAATGGAAGAAAGTTCTTTGCTCCCGCCCAGGCTTTTGTACACGGCGGAAAGGAGCGATTGTTGGAATTGCCCTATTTGCATGAGGCGCTCCGGCGGCTAGTTCGCCATGCGCCGGATGAGGCTTACCTCGTGGGGCGGCAGGCCGACCTTGCGGCCGATCTCATCGTCGGCCAGCCCTTTCTTGATGAGTTTTGCGGCCTTCACATACGGCTCCTCGGTTAGAAGCTCTGGCGACCCCGCGGGTTGGGTCTGTTCCATGGCTATAGTGGCCGCTGGCGCCGCCGGGGCCGATTTGCGCCTTTCACTTTGCGTGGCGCCGTTTTCGTTGGATTTGTTCACGGCCCGCTCGATCCGGTCGGCCACTTTTTCCGCCCGCATCACAAGTTTGGCCAGCTCGTCCATCAGCGCGTTGATCTGCTCCGGGTCCGGGCCGCTAATGACCGGTTCGGGTGTTTCCAATGTTTGCGCCGCGGCGCGGTTTTTACCCTCGCGCAGGACATAAATGATAATGATCGCAAAAAGAGCCGCGTCCACCACAAGCTGGAAAAGAAACCAATCGTTCATCGGCGGGCGGCCGCGTTTGCCGCGAGCGGGTCAGGCGACAATGTTGATGACAGTCCCATGCCCCGTCTCGGCGGGAGGAGCCTGCTTTTCTCCGGCTTCCTCTTCTTTGGCTTTACGCTCCGGCATCCTGCGGGCATAGTGTTTGCGCTTGCGCTGATCATTGTCCCGGATTCCCGGTTCCTCCGCCTCGGTGGCGGCATGGGTTTGGTTGCGTTGTACTGCGGTGGTCTTTTCCACCTCCCGGGCGAAGGAATGGGCCACATCCGCAGTCACGCCCTGCTGGGCCTGCTGCACACGCTCCACCGTGTTGCTCAGTTGCAACACCTGTTGCATCCCAATGGAATCTACCATGGCCGAGCCCTTTATAACGCCAAGGTTTACCTTCGCCTAACAAATTATACTATATTTTGCATCGGTTTACGGGCTTTTCGGGCGCCTTGTCAGCCGGCTCCGTTTTCATGCCTGAAAACCGCTTCTATTCCACCTGTCTACTCATCGGCTAAAACGCGCTGATTCTAAAGCTATTGTCACTATTTAGCATTGGGCTTATAATAGTTTGCTAAGGCATAACCGCAAGGTTATCAAACCAAAGGGGACCGATGACCGAAAATAACGAGCATCTGGGGCAGGATCATGAAACGGCGGGGGCCAAAACCCTCTCCCAGACCATGTCTGAACTGGACAACTTCCTGGACATCCCGCTCACCATCAGCGTGGAGCTTGGCCGCTCCGCCAAAAAGGTGCGGGAAATTCTGGCGTTACAGTCAGGATCGGTAATCGAGCTTAAAAAGCTCGTCGGCGAGCCCATGGAGATTTATATAAACGGACTGCTCACCGCCCGGGGCGAAGTGGTGGTGGTCAACGAACGTTTCGGCATCCGCGTTACAGACGTGATAGACCCGCTGGAGATAATCAGGTTCCAGATGTGATCAGGTTTTCTCTTTCAGAAACTTTTCAACCATCTTCTCCACGTTGCTTTTGAACACTTCCCGCGAAAACCGCAAAGTGTTAGCGCGAATCGCATCGGAATCACGGAAGCGCCCCAGGTTCGCCTCAAACCGCTCCACCGCGCCGCAAAGGGACTCCGCCGTCTGATCCTTGAAAAACACTCCGGTGGGCTGCCTGCCTTCAGGCGCCTCGAACGATACCAACGTCTCCAGTGCGCCGCCGCTTGCATACGCCATCACCGGCGTCCCGCATGCGTTAGCCTCCACAGGAATGATCCCGAAATCCTCCTCGCCAGGATATATCAGAGCCAGAGTACCTTGATATAATTCGCGCAGCCGCTCCCTGCTGGCGCCGCTCTCAAAAGTTATGGCCGGCCCGGCTATGGCGCGAAGCCTTTTATCGTCCTCTCCGCCGCCGGCAATATGCAACGGTTTGCCAAGCCTGTTGAACGCCTCGATGGCCAGGTCCACCCGTTTGTATGGGGCGAAGGCCGAAACCACAAGATATCCCTCCCGCTTAACCGGATTTTCCGCCGTTGTATAAAAATCCACGTCCACCGGTGGATACACCACGTCCGCATCGCGGTTGTAATGCCGTTTTATCCGGTCGGCGACGTGATGGGATATGCCGACGAACTTGTCCACCCGGTTTGCCGTCCGTTGGTCCCACCGGCGCAGATACGGCATCACAGCGCCGATGGCGGCCAGAACGGGGGCCGAAAACCGCTGGCGGTTGAAATATTGCGGATACATGTCCCACGCGTAGCGCATCGGCGTGAAGCAATAGCAAAGGTGTGGCGCGCCGCCGCTCTTTATCCCCTTGGCCACGCAATGGGAAGACGACAGCACCAGGTCGTACCCTTCCAGCTTGTGCGATTCTATAGCCTTTGGCATCAGCGGCAGGAACCAGCGGTATTTCTTCTCCACCGCCGGGAAGTTCTGAAGGAACGACGTGAAGATCCTGTGGCTTTCTATTGATTGGGACAAGGAGCCCTTTACGTGCAGCAACGTAAAAATGTCCGCCTCCGGAAATATTTCGCAAAAAACTTCCAGCACGTTCTCCCCCCCGCGCATTCCTGTCAGCCAGTCGTGAACCAGGGCGACTTTCATGATCGCGCCGCCTCTTCATATGTTTGCAGCGTGGCTATCGCCATTTTCTCCCACGAAAACATTTTTAAACGCTCAAATCCCCTGGCAACCATGGCTTCCCTGAACGCTGGCTCGCTGACTATCTTCACCAGCGCATCCGCCATGGTCTTATGGTCGTCCGGGTCCGCCATCATCGCCGCGTCCCCCAGAATCTCCGGCATCGGAGCCCTGCTGGATGCCACCACCGGAACGCCGCACGCCATCGCCTCCAGCGGCGGCAACCCGAAACCTTCGTCATAAGAAGGGAATAATAGCGCCCTCGCCCCTGAATACAGCGCCTGCATCTCCTCCTTGCTCACATTGCCGAAGAACATGGCTTTATTTCCAAGCTTTTCGAACCGCCTGCGGCTATCTTCCAAAATCCTGCCTGCGATAACGAATTGTGAATCCTTTAAAATCTCCATCACGCCCGCCACCGCGCCAAGGTTCTTGTGCGGTCTGTCCGAACCTGTGAAAAGAAAATAGCCGGGCTTTATTCCCATCCGGCCAAGGATGGCATTTATCTCCCCCTCCGCCGTCCGGTGAAAATCGCCAACGCCGTTGTGGATCACTTTTATTTTATCTTCCGGAGCGTTCACAACGTTCACAAGCCGCTCTTTTGTATGGCCGGACACGGCGATAATTTTACGTGCCCGGCAGACCGCGGAGCCGATCATCATGCGAGCGTAATTGCGGGCCATGAATCCGTAGCCCGGATCGGTGACGTGGATTATGTCATGCACCGTCACCACCGGCGGAACTTTCAGAAAATACGGAAGGACGTAATGCGGGGCGTGGAACAGGTCCAGCTTCATCCCGTTGGCCGCCGCCGCCAGTGTCCAGTGCTCCGCTATCGAATATTTGCCGGAGTGTTCGGCTATTTTGGCGACCCTGTCCGATGGATAGTCAAAGGCGTTCATATCCAGCGGTGAAAGGAACAATGTGTAATGGTGTGAGCTTTCCACCTTCAACAGGTTTTCCACCAGGTTGGAGATGTAGCGGCCGATGCCGCTGTCCATTATTTTCCGCGCGTCTATACCTATTCGCATTATTTGAAACTTTATGGGATAGCCCCACGCAAGTCAACAGAAGCGATTGACTCGGCATCTTCCGGACGCTATCATCAGCCACAATGAATATCCTGAAAATACAGAAACTCGACCACAGGGCGCATGCCCCGGAAAAAGCCCATCCCGGCGATCTGGGATACGACCTTTTCGCGCTGGACGCCGTGAACTTGCCCGCCGGTGAAATGCGCCGCCTGCGCACAGGCGTGGCGGTGGAATTTCCTGAAGGTTGGGGCGGGGTGATAAAGGACCGCTCTTCAATGGCGTCAAAGCGGATCGTCACAAGCGGCGGCGTTATTGACCACGGTTATCGTGGGGAAATCCTCGTCCTTGTCTCAAACCTTTCCGGTGAGGAATTTGCGATTGCAGAGGGGCAGAAAATCGCCCAGCTCGTCCCCTGCCACGTCACAAACTGGCAGGTTGAAGTGGCCGAGGAGCTAAACGGCACTTCGCGGGGCGCCAACGGATTCGGCTCCACTGGGGCGCATAAGGTCCGCGCCTGACTATTTCAAGGTTTACCATGGGATTCCTTTCTCTCGCCGCGCGTCACGCGGGGACTCTCGCCAAAATCATCAGCGCGTCAGTGACTGTGGAGAAATTGACCGCATCGTGGCTAAGCTCACTGGGGGCCGAGGCTGTGATTCTCGACCATGACGGTGTCTTGGGCGCCGCTCGCACAACTGCGCCCGACCTTGCGGGTGAGCGGTTGATCGGGGAGCTTGTAAAACATTTCGGCAAGGGGAAGGTATTCGTGCTTTCCAACACACGCAGCGCACGCGCCGCAAGGTCGCGGGAGTATGCGCGGCTTTACCCGGACATTATCTACATCACCGCCGCGCGCAAACCGGATCCGGAGGGGCTATATATCGCATCGCGCTTATCGGGAGTACCTTTGGAGAAAATAGCCATGATAGACGATGGCCCGCTCACAGGGCTTCTAATGGCGCTGGAGGCCGGGGCGATTCCAGTTTATGCTATTCGTGAGAATCTGGCTGAAACCGCCTCACAGCTTGCCATCAGGCTTGGCGTCACCTTGCCCCAGATCGCACTCGTGCGGCTGCTGGCGTTGTTTGCGGCCCGTTAGTCCCTGAAAATGTCGTGGCAGCCCACGCATCCCTCGGTCATGGTGTTCGCCAGTCCTTGCAGTTCGATCATGTTCAGCGTTGCCGCCCCTTCCGCCATTTTCAGCGCGGTCTTGTGCACCTTTTTGTCCATCTCCGGCACAACGCTTTTTATCGCTTCCTTGTTCTTCTTGATGTAAGGCGCCAGCCCGCCTTTGGGCGCCGGATGGTTTGCCACTCCTTTGGCCCCCTCTTCTATCATCAGCCTGTTGTTTGTCAGCAGGCCGAATTGTATGCGTGAAAGCTGGAACGCCAGGTCGTGCATCACTTTCATCAACGTATGTTCGGACTGTTTGCCCCCCTCGCCCATCACATGTTTTGCGTGCTCGCTCATATGTTCATGTTTCATTTCCTGGGAAAACGCGGGAGCGGCGGCGCATAACGCGATAATCAACGCAAATACTGCTTTCATATCACCTCTTGATCCAATGTTTGTTAATAACATTCCTGACATTAGCAGGCAGGTTTCCCGCCATATATGACGAAAGTTATACCGCAGGATTTTCGTTGGGTGTAAAAAGGTGGCGAGGATTCGGCCGCCTGGGCCCAAGGCCTTCTAACCCAGCCTATCTCATTACCCACAGCCAAAGGCGCAGGCGGCGCCTTATAAAGAAAAAGGCGGCCTTTTAAAGCCGCCTTTTGGAATGCAATCAAAAATCTTTCAGTGCCCCTGGATGGACTCCCCGGAAGCCACCGCGATCCTTGCGACAGCGCGGCCGAGCTCTTCTTCCACAGCCTTGCGCCCCTCGTCCTCGAAGCTCATTGTCACAAGCCTCTCCTCGCTCTCGCGCTTGGCGCGATGGGCCCGGTCCAGGTCGATATCGTCCTTCTTCTCGGCTGTCCTGGCCAGCACCAGGGTCTTCCCCTGAGTCACTTCCACGAACCCGCCGGACACCGCCAGCTCGCGCGGCATCCCCCCTTCGTCATAGCTTATGACGCCGGGGGCGATGAGCGTGAAAAACGGCGAGTGCCCAGGCATAACGCCGAACACCCCTTCCACCCCGGGTATTGTGACAAGGTTCACCTTCGCGTCCTCCACCATCCCTCCGGGCGTCACCACCTGCAGGGATATGGACTGGGGCTGATCGTTGTTCTCCGCCGCCATCTATCAGGAGCCTTTCTTCATTTTCTCGTGCCGCTCGAACACCTCGTCCAGGTTCCCGGCCATATAGAAGGCCTGCTCCGGAATATCGTCGCACTGGCCGTCTATCAGCTTCTTGAATCCGGCGATGGTGTCCTTTATCGGCACATAGCGCCCCGGCGATCCGGTGAACGTCTCCGCCACGAAGAACGGCTGGGAAAGGAACCTTTGCACCTTGCGCGCGCGGGACACGGTCAGCTTGTCGTCTTCGGAAAGCTCTTCCATGCCCAGGATCGCGATGATGTCCTGAAGCTCCTTGTACCTTTGCAGTATCTTCTGCGTGCCGCGGGCCACCGTATAGTGTTCCGAGCCGATTATAAGCGGGTCCAGGATGCGCGAAGTGGAGTCCAGCGGGTCCACCGCCGGGTAAATGCCCAGCTCCGATATGCGGCGCGAAAGCACCGTCGTCGCGTCCAGGTGGGCGAAGGTTGTGGCCGGGGCGGGGTCCGTAAGGTCGTCCGCCGGCACATACACCGCCTGCACCGAGGTGATGGAGCCTTTCTTCGTCGAGGTGATGCGCTCCTGCAGGTTGCCCATCTCCGTGGCCAGCGTCGGCTGGTAGCCCACCGCCGAGGGCATGCGGCCCAGCAGCGCGGACACTTCGGATCCTGCCTGCGAGAATCGGAATATGTTGTCTATGAAAAGCAGCACGTCCTTGCCTTCCGTGTCCCGGAAATATTCCGCCACGGTAAGCCCCGTGAGCGCCACGCGCAGGCGCGCTCCCGGCGGCTCTGTCATCTGGCCGTAAATCAGGGCCATCTTGTCCAGAACGCCGGACTCTTTCATTTCGTGATAAAGGTCGTTGCCTTCCCGGGTTCGCTCGCCCACGCCGGCGAACACAGAAAGGCCGCTGTGCTCCTGCGCGATGTTGCGCACCAGTTCCTGTATGAGAACCGTCTTGCCCACGCCAGCGCCGCCGAAAAGGCCGGTCTTGCCACCTTTGAGGTACGGCTCCAGAAGGTCGATGACCTTGATGCCGGTCTCAAGAGGCTCCGCCTGGGTGGACTGGTCCACGAGCAACGGCGCATCCCTGTGGATGGACCAGCGCTCCTTGGAGCCCACAGGCCCCATCTCGTCCACCGGCTTGCCGATGACGTTGAGAATCCTTCCCAGCACCTCTTTGCCCACCGGGGCTGTGATGGTGTCGCCAGTGTCCACGGCGTCCATGCCGCGGATAAGCCCGTCGGTGGACTCCATCGAAACGGCGCGCACCCGGTTCTCCCCCAGATGCTGCGCCACCTCGGCGATTATCTCGTTGCCCCCCTCGGTCTTGATGGCAAGGGCGTTGTATATCTTCGGGAGTTTTCCCGGCGGGAACTCCACGTCTATCACCGGGCCTATGATCTGCTTGATCCTGCCGGCTGTCTTGGCGGCTGTCGTCATTACTTTATAATCCTCCCGATCCTCTTAGGCTTCGTTATACGTTAACTTATGGCGTCCGCGCCGCTAACCACCTCGATGATCTCCTTGGTGATGGCCGCCTGGCGCGCCCGGTTGTATGACAATGTCAGGCTGCCGATCATGTCCTTGGCGTTCTTCGTGGCGGCGTCCATCGCCGTCATCCTCGCGCCGTTCTCGGACGCGGCGGACTCCAGCAGCGACTGGAACACCTGGCTTTCCACATACCTCTTTATCACTTCGCCAAGCACCGCGTCCGCCGATGGCTCATATTCATAGTCCACCTGCGTCGCATGCTCGTCCACTTTCGGCGCGGTCACCGGAAGCAGCGACACCGTCCTGGCCTCCTGCACCACCACGTTGCGGAACTTGTTATAGATCATGTACACCTGGTCCACGCTCTCGTCGGCGAACCTCTCCATCGCCTGCGCGGCGATAGACCCGGCAAGGTCGTAGCCAAGTTTCTTCCCGTAGTCCAGATATACCTGGACTATGTTCATTTTCCGGCGGCGAAAGAAGTCCACCCCCTTTTTGCCCACGAGAATGAGGGAAATCTCCTTCCCCGCATTCTCTCCGATCACTTTTAGGGCCATCTTGAGGATGTTGCTGTTGAACGGGCCGCAAAGCCCCTTGTCCCCGGCCATGACGATGACCAGGACTTTCTTCACTTCCCTGCGGCGGAGCAACGGATGCGCCTCTTTATTGGCGCGCTGGGCAAGCCCCTCCATCACCTCCGCCACCTTGTCGGAGAACGGACGCGACGCGATCACCGATTCCTGCGCCCGGCGCAGCTTCGCCGCCGCCACAAGCTTCATGGCCTTGGTGATCTGCTGCGTATTCTTGACGGAGCCGATCCGCCTCTTGATATCTTTTAGATTCGCCATCTGATCTAAACCGCCTTATTTCTCAAACCGCCCTTTGAACTCGGCTATAGCCTTCTTCAAGTCCTCTTCGAGCGCCGGGGTGATCTGTTTCTCTTTAAGCACTCCCTCTCCGATCTGCGGATACTTCGAATCGCAGAACGCCAGGAACTCCTCCTCGAACCGCGCCAGCGATGGGATCGGCAGGTCGTCCAGATGGCCGTTGACGCCGCAGTACAGGATGACCACCTGCTTCTGCACAGACATCGGCTTGTACTGCCCCTGCTTCAATATTTCCACCATCCGCGCGCCGCGGTTGAGCTGTTTCTGCGTGTTCTCGTCCAGGTCTGACCCGAACGCGGCGAACGCCGCCAACTCGCGGTATTGCGCCAGGTCCAGCCGGAGCCGCCCGGCCACCTGCTTTATCGCCTTGATCTGCGCGGCGCCCCCCACGCGGGACACCGATATGCCCACGTTGATCGCGGGCCGCACGCCGGCATAGAAAAGGTCCGGCTCCAGATATATCTGCCCGTCGGTGATGGATATCACGTTCGTCGGGATGTACGCGGAAACGTCGCCGGCCTGCGTCTCGATGATCGGCAAAGCCGTCAGCGAACCAGCGCCCAGCGAGTCGTTCAGTTTCGACGCGCGCTCCAGCAAGCGGCTGTGGCAATAGAACACGTCGCCAGGGTACGCCTCGCGTCCCGGCGGACGGCGAAGGAGCAGGGAAAGCTGACGGTATGCCGCAGCCTGCTTGGAAAGATCATCGTAAATTATCAGGGCGTGCTTTGCGTTGTCCCGGAACCACTCGCCGATGGCGCATCCGGCGTACGGCGCGATGTACTGCATCGGAGCCGGGTCGGACGCTGTTGCCGCCACCACGGTGGTGTACTCCATGGCTCCGTGGTCTTCCAGTATTTTCACAACCTGCGCCACGTTGGACCGCTTCTGCCCGATGGCCACGTATATGCAGTAAACATCAAGGCCCTTCTGGTTCAATATGGTGTCTATCGCTATGGCGGTCTTGCCGGTCTGGCGGTCGCCGATGATAAGCTCGCGCTGGCCGCGCCCTATCGGGATCATCCCGTCTATAGCCTTGATGCCGGTCTGGAGAGGTTCGTGCACCGACTTTCTGGCGATAACGCCGGGCGCGATCCTCTCGATAGGTCCGAACGCCTTCGCGTTGATAGGCCCTTTGCCGTCTATCGGCTGGCCGATGGCGTTGACCACCCTGCCCACAAGCTCAATGCCCACCGGCACCTGGGCCACCTTGCCCGTCCGCTTGACCTCGTCACCTTCTTTTATCTGCGTGTCCGACCCGAGGAGAACCGAGCCGACGTTGTCCTCTTCCAGGTTCAACGCCATGCCGTACACTCCGCCGGGGAACTCCAGCATCTCGCCGGCCACGGCGTTCTCCAGCCCGTAAAGACGAGCTATGCCGTCTCCGACCGATATGACTGTGCCGACTTCCTTAAGCTCAAGCTTCTGCTCGAATCCTTCGATCTGCCGCTTGATTATTGAGCTGATCTCTTCCGCCTTGATACTCATCTTTGTCCGCCTTTAGTTAAATTCCAACCCTGAGGGATTTAAGCTGATTGCTCACGCTACCGTCGTAAACCAAGCTTCCTATCTTCACAACGACCCCGCCGATGAGCGTGGGATCGTTCTTTACCGTCAGCACCGCCGTCTTGCCTGTGAGCTTGCCCAATGTGCCCAAAAGCTCTTTTTCCTCTTCCGCCGAAAGGTCCATCGCCGAGGTCACGTCCACACGAACCTTGCCCAGCGCCTCGAAAGCCAGTTTCTCAAACTCCTCGGCAATCTCCGGCAATAGCCCGATGCGCCCCTTGGTCAACGCCAGAAGCACCGCGCCGGACGCCTCGCGCCCGGTGTTCATGGCTTTCATGACACCTTCAAGAATCCCGCGCTTCTGGGGGTCCGACACGGCGGGATTCAACAGTATGCTTCTTAAATCGTGACTATCTGCGATGGCCCGCGCAACGCCCCGTATCTGGCCGCTTATGGCGTCCAGATTGCCCGCGGACGATTCCGCGAAAGTGTCCAAAAACGCCTTGGCGTAACGCCTTGCTGCGGCGGTCTCTTTCAATTCACTTTCTCCATGCTGGCGATTTGGCTCTTGATAAGACGTTTATGGTCTTCCGGCCTTATGTTCTTCTTCAGGATTTCCTCGGCCACCGCAAGAGCTTGCGCGAAAGCTTCCGTCATGAGCCGTTCACGGGCTTTCACCCCTTCCAGCTCTATCTGTTCGTGCGCCTTCTCCAATATCCTTCTGGCGGCAAGTTCGGCCTGCTCTATTATCTGGTTCTTTATAAGGTCCCCTTCGGCCCTGGCTTCCGCCTTGAGCCGGTTGGCTTCCGTCTCGATTTTCGCCAGCCTTTCTTCATATTCTTTCAGCTTGTTCGCCGCGTCACGCTTGGCGGTCTCAAGCGCATCAATCTTGGAGGCGATGTCCTCGGCCCTTTTGCGGAACACCGGGCCGCCAAAGTGGACAACCAGGTAAGCAATGGCGCCAAGAACCACTGCGGCGTTAAGTATCCTGCCGCCGTCCCGGGCCATGTCCCATTCAGTGGCCAGTGGAATGCCGCTGGCGTGGGCCACGCCGGCAAAAGCTGTTGCAAGAATGAATCCGGCGGTAAGCGCCGAAGAAAGCTTCATGGTCAAACGCTCCTACCCATGATGCGGGAGGCTATAAGGGAAGCCACGCCGGAAACCTCTTTTTTCAAGGTAGCCGAAGCCGAATCAATGTCCTTGTTAATTTCACCCCTGGCTCTGTCCAGCCTCTCCTTGAAAACCCCCTTGGCCTCGTCCATCACTTTCATGGCCGATTCCTGGGCGCGCTTTCTGGCCGAAGCGGTTATTTCAGAGGCTTCATGTTTCATCTGCTTTATTTTGGCTTCATATTCCGCCAAGGACGCTTCGCATCTTTCAGCCGCCCCTTTTCCCTCGTTTTCCATCGCCTTGATCCTGCGCTCCCTCTCCTCCACGGACCGCAATATCGGCTTGAACACAAATGCGTTCAGGAACCACAGCATGATAAGGAAATTCAGAAGCTGAATGCCCAGCGTGTAATTGACTTCAATCATTTCCGGATCTTCTTAATTAACCCGCCAATAAGGCGTTGCGCACCGTTATAAATCCATGCGGAAATTCCCTTTTTCCGCCACACCAAAATCGTGACAATATAAACCTTTTAGCGGAGAGTTTCAACGGTATTGCCAAAATAATTTCCGGCGCCGTGAAAATCCACAAAAGTGTTGGAAAAAATGGGGTGAGCGAAGGGGCTTGAACCCTCGACCGCTGGAACCACAATCCAGAGCTCTACCAACTGAGCTACGCTCACCACCGATAAACGCGAAATAGCAATTAAACACGAATTTGACGGCCAAATCAAGCCCCTCGCCTGCGAACGAATTGCCTCATATTAAAAGTAACCGAAGAATTAGGCGAAAATGATTCGATGCCTCATGTTTCATGTAACCGAAGGGAGCATGGAATATGGGCAAAAGCGCCAGAAAAGAATACCTTGCGAAAATCAAGGGCCGCTAC
>JACRLM010000095.1 GCA_016235255.1 Nitrospinota bacterium
CCAGGTTGAGGAAAGTGAGCGGTTATAAACACCTGCCAGAACTGCGTGAGATCATGAAACGGGCTCTGGCGGGGAAGATAATGGTGAAAGCGGCGTGACGGTCATGCCGGGAGTTTCAACTAAAAAAGGGATTGACTCGGGTCATTTTCGGCGTGGTGCTTGTGAACGCCATCATCGGATTCGCGCAGGAGTCCAAGGCGGTGAAGGCCATTGAGGCGCTGGCCCGGATGATGACAACGGAGGCGACCGTGCTGCGGGCCGGCAAGCGGCTGCGCATTTCATCGGCGGAACTGGTGCCCGGAGACATCGTGTTCCTTCAATCAGGCGACAAGACGCCGGCGGACATGCGCCTGTTTCAAACGCGCGAGCTTCAGATAGACGAATCGGCGCTCACAGGGGAGTCTCTTCCCGTGGACAAAAGCGCCGGAACCATAGGCCATGACGCCGTCCTCGCCGACAGGTTGAACATGGCGTACGCCTCCACGCTGGTCACCTTTGGACAGGGGGGCGGAGTTGTGGTGGCGACCGGGGACGGCGCCGAAGTGGGGCGCATATCCCAGCTTATCTCGGCGGCGAAGGAGATGGAAACTCCGCTCACCCGGAAAATGGCCGGATTCAGCCAGGTTCTTCTATATGTGATCCTCGCCCTTGCCGCCGTAACTTTCGCGGTGGGCGTTATGCAGGGGCGGCCAGCCGTTGATATGTTCATGGCGGCGGTGGCCCTTGCCGTCGGCGCTATCCCGGAAGGCCTGCCCGCGGCCATGACAATCACATTGGCCATTGGCGTCTCCCGCATGGCCCGGCGCAAAGTGATCATCCGGAAACTCCCCGCCGTGGAGACCCTTGGCGGCGCCAACGTTATCTGCACCGACAAGACGGGCACCTTGACCGAAAACCAGATGACTGTGCTGGAGATCGCCGCGGGAGGCGAGAGGTTCACAGTGTCCGGCTCCGGGTATTCACCGGAAGGGGAGATTCTTGGAAACGGGATTCATGCCCATGCCACTTCGTCCGCGGCGCTTTATGAATGTCTTCGGGCGGGGCTTCTTTGCAATGACAGCGGGGTGATTGAAGGGAACGGCCGTTGGTCTGCGCATGGGGATCCGACCGAGGGGGCATTGATAGTGTCGGCGCGCAAGGGGGGCCTGGCGGCCCATGACGAGCATAACCGGTTCCGCCGCATGGACACGATCCCTTTCGAGGCTCAACATCAATATATGGCCACCCTGCACGATAGTGGCGGCGGTTTGCGAACCGTCTATATCAAAGGTTCAGTGGAGGTGATTCTGGAAAAATGCACCTCACTTCTCAGCGCCAATGGAGAGAACGCACCCCTGGACAAAGAGAGGGTATTGAAAGATGTGGAGGAAATGGCGGCGAAGGGATTGCGGTTGATCGCCTTTGCAAGAGGAGAGGCGGAGAGCGGCGCAAGCGGCGTCCACCATGATGACGTGTCGTCCGGCCTGACGTTCCTCGGGCTGCAGGGGATGATAGATCCGCCGCGCGCCGAAGCGGTGGAGGCTGTCCGCAAGTGCCACAGCGCCGGCATCCAGGTGAAGATGATCACCGGGGACCACGCCATTACTGCGTTGGCGATAGCCAGACTGATCGGGCTTAACACTGATGGCGGAACCGTCACCGGAATGCAAATGGCCCGGATGCAGGACAGCGAATTGATCGAAGTGGCGGCCCGGACATCGGTGTTTGCCCGAGTCACGCCGGAACAGAAACTGCGGCTTGTGGAGGCGTTGCAGGCCAGGGGGAACGTGGTGGCCATGACGGGAGACGGCGTGAACGACGCTCCAGCGTTAAAAAGGGCCGACATCGGCGTGGCCATGGGAGCCGCCGGGACGGAGGTGGCCAAGGAAGCGGCGGACATGGTGCTCATGGACGATAACTTCGCCTCCATCGAGGCGGCTGTGGAAGAAGGGCGCGCTGTTTTCGACAATCTCACCAAGTTCATCATCTGGACCCTTCCCACAAATCTTGGGGAGGGGCTGGTGATCCTCGTGGCGATTTTCGCCGATGTCATGCTGCCCATACTCCCTGTGCAGATACTCTGGATCAACATGACCACCGCCGTATTTCTGGGTCTGATGTTGGCCTTCGAGCCGAAGGAACCGGGGCTGATGCTGCGCCGTCCACGGAATCCGGAAACGCCCATTTTAACCCGGGAACTGATCAGCCGGATATTTATAGTGGGGACATTGGCGCTGGTGGGCTCATTCGGCCTGTTTGAATGGGAGCTTGCCAGGGACCCGAATGTGACCGTGGCCGAAGCGCGCACAGTGGCCGTGAACGTATTCGTGATGACGGAGCTGTTCTATCTGTTCAATTGCCGCTCCCTGAAAAACTCCATGTCCCAGACAGGTCTATTCTCGAATCCCTGGGTGATCGGCGGCGTTTTGATAATGCTGTTTCTGCAAGGGTTGTACACATATCTGCCGGCCATGAACTGGATGTTCCGCAGCGCCCCTATCAGTTTGGAAGCGTGGGGGAGGATACTTGCGGTGTCGGCCACCGTGCTTGTTGTGGTGGAAATCGAAAAATGGCTTTGGCGCGGAAGCGAGAACCTTGGCGTTGATATGGCGGGAATTCATAAAACCAGTTGATTGCGGGCCGCCGGGCGCGCAAAATGTTAGTTTTGTTAAACCAGATCGGAATCTTGCGGAAAAATGGACATTAAAAGCGCAATCCAGGGCGTCAAAGGCGTCAAGGACATCACGCCGGAAAAGATAGGCCTGTGGCGGAACGTGGAAGCGGTGGCCATAGACATATTCGAGCTTTATAACTTCAAGGAAATGCGGGCGCCGATTTTCGAGCGCACGGAGGTGTTCAAAAGAAGCATCGGCGAGACCACCGACATAGTGGAAAAGGAGATGTACACATTTACCGACCGCGGGGGCGAGTCGCTCACACTGCGGCCGGAAGGGACCGCTTCCATCGTGCGCGCCTTTGTCGAGCACAAGATGTACGACCCGCCGGGGGTGACGAAGCTTTATTACATGGGCCCGATGTTCCGGGCGGAGCGGCCCCAGGCCGGAAGGTTCCGCCAGTTCCACCAGGTGGGGGCGGAAGTTTTCGGCTCGGCGGACCCGGCGGTGGACGCGGAATTGATCGTGATGCTCATGGACTTTTTCTCCGAGCTTAACGTGACCGACTTGAAGGTCAATTTAAACTCGCTGGGATGCTCCGAGTGCCGCCCGTCATACCGCAACGCCCTTTACACTTATCTGAAAGAGCGCTCCTCCGGCCTTTGCGAAAACTGCCAGGGGCGGATAGAGCGGAATCCGTTGAGGGCGCTGGACTGCAAATCGGAAAAGTGCAAGGCGGTCACCGCCGAAGCTCCGACGATAGACAAGTACCGCTGCCAGCCATGCCAGGACCATCTGGAAGGTGTGCGCAGGCCGCTTATCGACCTGGAGACACAGGTGACCATTGATCCGAAGCTTGTGCGCGGGCTGGACTATTACTCCCGCACCGCATTCGAGGTGACCTCCGGCAAACTGGGCGCGCAGAACGCCGTGGCCGGTGGCGGGAGGTATGACAACCTTGTCGAACAGTTCGGCGGGCCCAAAACCCCCGCCATAGGCTTTGCCGTCGGCCTGGAACGGCTGATAAGCATCATCGAGGCGCAAGGAAGTGAGGTGGAGAGCGCGATGTTTGAGAACAGGCCGGACATATTCATGATACCCATGACATCCGAAGCGGCCGTAAAAGTGTTCGAACTTGCCCACAGATTTAGGGCGATGGGATACGGGGTGGACCGGGCGTTTGACGGGGGTAACATGAAAAGCCTGATGCGCCGGGCGGACAGGTCCGGCGCCCGCGTGGCCGTAATTATCGGAGAAGACGAGCTTAAGAGCGGCTCCGCCACGATAAAGAACTTAAGTTCAGGCGAACAACGCACCGCGTCCTTTGTTGATCTTGGCGAGGCGTTAGACGAAGAACTGGAAGAAAGCGTTTAAATACGTCCCAAGCGGCCATATGTCCTGACGTTCTTACGCCATCCGGCGTATTATAATCTCAGGAGATAAAGTTGTATGTGGCATGCAAAGGTTTTAGGTGTATTGGTTGGAACGTGGCTGATGGCCGCGATTGTGCCGGTTCCCGCGGCCTACGGCGCGGATGGCGAGTCCAAGACCGATGAACTGGACTATAGGAAAGGGCTTTCTTATCTTCTAAAAGAGTCCGCCCCCGCCCCGAATGACGAAAAGGCCAGAGTGTCCGAATTCATCCGCAAAAGCCTCCTTTCACGCGATGACGGCGCCGCGCGGATATCCCGGATGAAGCAGAGCTATAGCTCCGCCATGTCCGCTGTGAACCTGTCCCGCGAAGACCGGACCTCCATCGAAAGCCGGGCGGAAATAAATTACTCCGAAAATATGGCCAAGGAACAGGCGTATCAACTGTTGGGCCGGATGGCGTTGCAGTTTGACACGGTGGCGAAGTTGCGGGACGTTTTGGAGCCGATGTCGCGGCCGATCCAGATATACAGCGATGGCGGCAATGCCTCGGCGGAGTTCTTCGGATTTGGCGAAGGGAACTCTGAAGAGCGTGGCGAGAAAGTTCTTGGCGTGGGCGTTGCGCTGTCGTCCCGGATGAACCTGGACGTCACGCTGGACATCGGCCATGCGTGGAGGCTCTCCTATTTCGACGGCACGGTGATGGACCTGCGCTACACCGCGCCCAAATCGAACCACATTTTCGGCGTACGCTCGATGGGTGGCGAAGCCTTCTCGCTTATGTACGGATTCAGTTTCTAGACGCGTCCGCTATTGCCATCCCGAATATTGTCAGGTTGAGCCTGTCGAAGCCTTGTCTAAGGGGCAATTATGGTCCGACAAGCTCACCATGGCATTTTCAGGCATCGCCAACCTTCCCAAAATATATTTTGTCTTATACAATGAGGCCATGAAAATCATCGTTCGCAAAGATGGAGCAGGCTATCTGGCCGAAGTCGCCGGGCATCCGCATCTTTTCGCCTGGGCCGAAACAAAACCGGAAGCCAGGGCCGAGCTGAAAAACGTCGTGGAGATGATGCTCGATTATCATCTGGAACAGATAGATGTTGAACGCAGGGTAAAGTCACAGCTCGCCACTGCCTAAAATGCCCTACTCTTTCCGGGAAATCGAGCGGCGGCTAAGAAAGCTTGGTTTCCTGATAGTCCGGCAGGGTAAAGGGTCTCACGTAATATTTTCCAATGGCCCAGTTTCGTTCCCCGTTCCGCGTCACGGAGGGAAAGATATTTCCCCTGGTGTCGAACGCAGAATCCTAAAGTTGACAGGCCTTAGGCAGGAAGAGTTTAGAAACCTCTAAATTAACGGCAAATTGCGGGTAAGACCAGGCGCTACGATGGCGGGGTGAACACCTTCCGCCGAGTTGAATTTAACTATAGATTGAGCAGGAAAGGCAAAGCATTCGCCAAATGGCATCAACTCGGCGAATAGCTCTATCCTCTCCCCTCGTCTATCCCCTTGTTCGCCAGCTTGTCGGCCCGTTCGTTTTCCGGGTGGCCGGCGTGGCCTTTGATCCAATGCCATTTCACATTGTGCCGGCTGGCCGCTTCGTCAAGGGCCTTCCATAGCTCCTGGTTTTTCACCGGCTGTTTGCCGGAGGTGCGCCAGTTGTTTTTCTTCCAGCCGTGGATCCACTCTTTCATCCCTTTCACCACGTAGTTGGAGTCGGTGGTGATAGTGACGTCGCAATGGCGGGTGAGGGCCTTCAACGCTTCGATGGCGGCGGTGAGCTCCATCTCGTTGTTGGTGGTGTGGGGCTTGAAGCCGTAAAGCTCCTTTTCCTTGTCTCCATGGAGAAGGAGCGCCCCCCAGCCGCCGGGCCCCGGGTTTCCCCTGCAGGCTCCGTCACAGTACACCTGGACGCGTGCTTTTGCGTCTTTCACGGCGGCGTGGAGGCTCCTCCTTTTGGGGGCTGAATAATGGGTCTGTCAAAAATGATCGTGGCCGCTTAAAAGT
Source organism: Nitrospinota bacterium (assembly GCA_016235255.1). NCBI lineage: Bacteria > Pseudomonadati > Nitrospinota > Nitrospinota bacterium. Next base: position 5,977 of record JACRLM010000095.1, read on the forward strand.
CCATGTCAAACTGGATCGTAAAGGTGTCCTCTCCAGCCAGTTTCCGTTCATTATAAGCGTTGTATCCCGCGATTGCGCTGATATTCGGCGAGAATCTCCAGCCAAGGCCGAACGAAAGCGCCCCATACACGTTCTGGCCGGACATGTAGTCCACGGCCACCCAGAGGTTCTTGTTTATCTCGGCCAGCGTCCTGTCAAAGGAGAGCAACGCGCCGTTGTTTTCCTTGTCGTTCTTCGTGTTGCGCAGAAGCTTGTCGTTGCCGACGTAGTATCCTGCCGACAACCTGCCGAGGGGGGCGATGGTCTTGGAGGCGAGCACGTAGAAGATGTTATAGTCGGTGACGTCCTGCTTTGTCCCCATGTCGTACGCGCCAAAGGCGATGGCGGGGAAGAACGTCAGCAGCGAATCTTCCTTTATGGCCAGCTTGGCGTTGAAGAACGTCGGCTCGTCGGTGGCTTCCTTGAAATCCACCCCGATCTCGCCGTCTATGAACTGGGTCTCAAGCACACCAACAGTCAGCCCCAATGTGACCGGCCGGGTATGCCCGCCGTCCTTTATCTTTTTGAACATCGTTGTGTACAGGTCCACGTCCAGATGGACCGACTTGAAAGGCTCAACATCCGTGGACGGTATCCAAATCTGTTTTAACGGCGTGGCGTGGGCCGCCGGGCCGAAAGCAAGGACAATGGCCGCCGAAACGGCCAACATGAACAAGCGCTTTATCATATATGTCTCCTTCAATAGCGTCAGAATCTAACGGCGACCCCGCCGAACGGGCCGCTCCATTGTGTGTCCGCCTTCTTCCCGTCCACGTCAACAACGATCCTGATGTTCCTCCAGCCGGCGGTGAGCCCGACGTTTGGAATCGGGTTTACGTCCAGATATATGGAACTGTCCAGGACGGACGATTTTTCAAATCCAACCCCGGCCACCTCCGCGCTTATGGAGACCATGCTCACAGGCGTCAATCTGGCGCTTATCCCCACCACCGGCGCCCACGCGTCCATGGATATGCTGTTGGAAAGGGCCCCGGCGGTGACCACCTGGGCCTTGGCGTAAACATAATTGGCCGCAAGCCTGAAGGCCAGATATCCCAAAGGATCGCGCACGAGGTCGTATTCATAGCCGATCCTGGCGGACTTTAAGTCCAGCGCTGTTTGCACCCGCGAGGCGACAGGATAGGACACGCCGTTGAACACAAGGTTTTCGCTCACCACCTTGTTTCCGGTGTACGAAAAGGAGATATAGTCGGCTATCAGCTTGTGGCGCTCGGCAAACTTGATTTCCACCTGGCCGAAAGGAAGCCCCTTGTTGTTGTCCAGGCCAAGGTCGCTGACCAGATCAATGTCCGTCCCTTTAAGGGAGCCGCTGTCTGCCCGGACGATGTTTTGCAGTGAAGAATTCCAGTACAGCCCGCGAATCTCGAAAGTGAATTGCTCCCCATAGGAAGACGAGCCGTCAGACTGGGCGAATGCCGCAGGGGCGATGATAAATATGGACAGGAGCGCGAGAATAGAAGTTTTTTTGCTTATGGACATACAAATATTCTGTTCTAATTAAAATAGTTGTATCATAGTAAAAGACAGCTCTCCGATTGTCAAGTAAAAGGCGGCGCTTTGCGCTTATAATTGAAAACACTTGACCAACTTGAATTGTCGCTCAAACCTTATGAAATTTGGAACTGTACTTGTCACAGGCGGCGCCGGCTTTATCGGCGGCAATTTCGTTCACATGCTCATCAACGAGCTTGGCGCGAAGGTGATTAACCTGGACTGCCTTACATACGCCGGGAACATGGTCACGCTTGAACCGGTGGCGGGAAATCCAAAGCACATTTTCGTCAAAGGCGATATCCGGGACAGGAAACTTGTCCGCTCCCTGCTGGCGGAGAGCAAGCCGGAAGCCATAGTCAATTTCGCCGCCGAATCACACGTGGACAGGTCCATAGATTCCCCCGGCGATTTCATCCAGACCAACGTCCTGGGCAGCTTTGAGCTTTTGGAAGCTGCGCGGGGCCATTGGGGGGATCTCACCGGAGCGGACAGGGATCGTTTCCGCTTCCTTCATGTTTCCACCGACGAGGTGTATGGCAGCCTGGGCGGAACAGGACTGTTCAACGAATCGTCGCCATACTCGCCCAACTCGCCTTACGCCGCTTCAAAGGCTGCATCCGACCATCTTGTGCGGGCGTATCACCACACATACGGATTGCCGGCCATCATCACCAACTGCTCGAACAACTATGGGCCGTATCAATATCCGGAAAAGCTGATACCACTGGCCATATACAAGGCGCTCTCCGGCAAGCCGATCCCCGTCTATGGCGACGGGGGTAACGTGCGGGACTGGCTTTATGTCAAAGACCATTGCCACGCCATATGGAGCGTCCTGCAAAAAGGGGCGCCCGGCCAGACATATAATGTGGGCGGGAATGGGGAACGGACGAACATCCAGGTTGTCCGGGCGATCTGCAAAATTCTCGATGAACTAATGCCGGACTCGCCGAACGCGCCGCACGAAAAACTGATCACCCATGTGGCCGACAGGCCCGGGCACGACCGGCGCTACGCCATAGACGCCTCGAAGATCGGCGAACAAACAGGCTGGGCGGCGAAACAAACGTTCGAGCAGGGGCTGAAAAACACCGTGATCTGGTATATTGAAAACAAAAAATGGGCCGATACGGTAATGGCGGGGGAGTACAAAGGGGAACGGCTGGGGCTTGCCAAGGGGGAATAATTCAAGGATGAATAAAAAAGGGATCATACTCGCCGGTGGATCGGGCACAAGGCTATATCCACTCACCCAGGTTGTCAGCAAACAGCTTATGCCTGTCTATGACAAGCCGATGATATATTACCCGCTCGGGGTGCTGATGTATGGCGGGATAACGGACATTCTAATCATCACCACGCCGAAGGACCAGCCTTTGTTCAAAGAGCTTCTCGGCGACGGATCGCAGTGGGGGATAAACCTTTCCTACGCCGCCCAGCCAAAACCGGAAGGACTTGCGCAGGCGTTGATCATCGGCGAAAAATTCCTGGCAGGCGCCGGATGCTGCCTGATTCTCGGCGACAACATTTTTCACGGCCACGGGCTGGCCGAGCTTATGTACTCGGCCATGTCCCGAAGGGAAGGGGCGACAATCTTTGGCTACTGGGTGAAAAATCCGGAGAAATACGGCGTCGTGGAGTTCGATAAGAACGGCAAGGCCGTGAGCCTGGAGGAAAAGCCTGTCAGACCCAAATCAAGCTACGCAGTTACAGGACTTTACTTTTACGACGGCGAAGCGCCCGGGTTGGCCGCGCAATTGAGACCTTCGAAACGCGGTGAGCTGGAAATAACCGACCTGAACTGCATGTACCTTGGCAAGGGCATGTTGACGGTGGAGAAGGTGGGGCGCGGCGTGGCGTGGCTGGACACGGGGTCGCACGAATCACTGCTACAGGCCGCCACATATATAGAGACGATAGAGCAGAGGCAGGGGCTGAAAATATGCTGCCCGGAGGAGATCGCCTATATCAAGGGGCTCATCGGCGCAGGCCAGCTTGAAAAGCTGGCCGTCCGGTACAGCAACAACGGTTACGGTACATACCTTAACGAAGTGCTCAAGGCGGGACGCGATGAACGTTATTAAGACCTCCATGCCCGGCGTGCTCATCTTCGAGCCGAAGGTATATGCCGACTCGCGCGGCATGTTCATGGAAACCTGGAGGGACAACCTTTACCGCGAGGCGGGAGTCATAGACGGATTCCGGCAGGACAACCTTTCCGTTTCCAAACGCGGCGTGCTGCGCGGGCTTCATTTCCAGAATCCGTCGCCCCAGGCGAAGCTTGTGTTCGTGATGGAAGGTGAAGTGTTCGACGTGGCGGTGGACGTGCGGCGCGGCTCGCCCGATTTCGGAAAGTGGATCGGCACGTCGCTATCGTCCGAAAACAGGCGCCAGATGTTCATCCCGAAAGGATTCGCCCACGGCTACCTTGTCTTAAGCGAGCGGGCGGTCTTTTTCTACAAATGCGACGACTATTATTCGGCGGGCTCCGAGTATTGCGTACGGTGGGACGATCCGGACATCAATATCGAATGGCCGGACAAAAGCCCCATCCTTTCACCCAAGGACGCGGCTGCCCCGATGTTAAAGGACATGGACATTTCCTGCCTGCCTGTTTATGAGCAGGCAGGCTGACCCATTCAGCGGATGCAAACCTCGCCGATTCGGATATTGCTGACCGGCAAGAACGGGCAAATCGGCTGGGAACTTGCCCGTGAGATGGCGGGACTTGCTAAAGCCGCCGCCATTGGGCGGGACGAAATGGACTTAAGCTCGGCGGACTCCATCCGCGCCGCAATACGAGACGCGAAACCGGATATCATCATAAACGCGGCTGCATACACAGCCGTGGACAAGGCGGAGTCCGAACCGGATATCGCCATGGCGGTGAACGGAGTGGCGCCGGGAATAATTGCGGAAGAAGCCAAAAAGGTTGGCGCAATCCTCGTCCACTATTCCACCGATTACGTTTTCGACGGGACCAAAAAATCGGCGTATACCGAAGACGACACGCCAAATCCTTTGAACGTTTACGGGGCCACTAAGCTTGCGGGGGAGAAGGCCGTGCTCGCTTCCGGTTGCGGGGGCGTGATCCTGAGGACAAGCTGGGTGTACGCGGCAAGGGGGGGCAACTTCGTCCGCACCATGCTGCGGCTCGCCGGGGAACGGGAGGAGTTGAAGATAGTCAGCGACCAGCGTGGCGCGCCGACCTGGGCCAGGATGATCGCCAAGGCCACCACTCGGATCGTGACGGGATTCCAGAGGGAACTGACACATCCCGCGCGCATGTTTCACCTGACCGCCGCAGGGGAGACAAGCTGGTGTGGATTCGCGCAGAGAATATTTGAGCATGGATCAAGGCTTGGCCTGATAAACCTCGCGCCACGTGTGATCCCGGTATCAACAGCCGATTACAAGACCCCCGCCCGCAGACCTCTGAATTCAGCGATGGCGTGCGGGAGGATTCATGACGCGTTCGGCGTGACTCCTCCGGACTGGGAAGACAGCCTGAAACTTTGCATGGCGGAACTGGCCGCCGGAAATCCAGGGAAGCCCTAGCCGAACATCTCCGCTTCCACGCAGGCGCAAAGAGCGTGGGCCAGCACGATGTGCTGCTCTTGAATCACGTTGGTGGCGAACCCTTTGGCCAGCATCGTCACGTCGGCCATATTTTTAACGGCGCCCCCCTCCCGTCCGCTTAGCGCGATCGTTTTGATTCCCATGGCCCGGCATTTTTCCACCGCCTTGATTATGTTCGGTGAATTGCCGGAAGTTGTGATCCCGAGAAAAACGTCGCCGGGTTTCATCTTCGCCGTCACCTGCCGGGCGAAAATCTCGTCGAACCCATAGTCGTTGCCGATGGCGGTGAGCGTGGATGTGTCGGTGGAAAACGCCTCGGCGGGAAGCGGCGGGCGGTCCTTTGACAGCCTGCACACGAACTCCGCCGCAAGGTGCTGCGCGTCCGCGGCGGAGCCGCCGTTGCCTGCGATGTACAGCCTGCCGCCGTCCTTGTATGAATTGACCACGATTTCCGTGGCCATCTGGAAAAGCGCCATCTGTCCGTGGTCTGCCAGCAGCTGCAATTTCGCTTCGGCCGATTCGGCCAGCATTGCCTTCAACCTGTCGGAATATTTCATTAAACGCTCCTCATCTGATTGCCGGAACACTCTCCATCGACTACGTATATCATAACCAAAAAGGGGGTTTAAATCGCCTTTAAATGCCGCGGCCTTGCGGTGTAGCTATGTTCTTCGGCGGGGAATTTCGCGGCCCGCACCTCGTCCACATACTGGCGCACCGCCCCGGTGACGGCCTCCGAAAGGTCGGCGTATTTTTTCACGAACTTGGGCGTCACCTTCGATGGCATCCCCAAAAGGTCGTTTATCACAAGTATCTGCCCGTCGCATCCCGGCCCGGCGCCGATGCCAATGGTGGGTATCTTGAGTTTCGCCGTGACGGACTGGGCAAGCTCCATCGGCACGCATTCGAGCACGATGGCAAATGCCCCCGCCGCTTCCAGCGCAACCGCCTCGTCCGATATGCGCTTTGCCGTGTCCACCCCTTTGCCCTGCATGCGGAACCCGCCAAGCTGGTGTATGGACTGCGGGGTCAGCCCCACATGCCCCATCACGGGGATGCCGGCGGCCACCATGCGCCCGGTTACCTTTGCCACATCCCCCGCCCCTTCGAGTTTCACCGCCTCCGCCCCTTCGGCCACAAGCCTGCCCGCGTTTTCCATGGCCTTGTCTGCGCCAAGGTGATAGGAAAGAAAAGGCATGTCCGCCACCAGCAGCGCCCTTTGCACCCCCCGCCGCACCGCCCGGGTGTGATAGGCCATGTCCTCGATGGTGACCTTCAGTGTATTCTCCTCGCCGCGCACCGCCATGCCAAGCGAATCGCCGACGAGGATCACGTCCGCCCCCCCCATGTCCGCCAGAAGCGCGAACGGATGGTCGTACGCTGTGACGGCGGCGATTTTGTCCCCGCTCTCCTTCATGGCGCGCAGTTTTACCGTTGTTACTTTTTCATCTTTCATTGGTGTCCTCCCAAAATGCCGCCGGGATTGTCTGGAAAAGCAGGGCTGGGGAAAAGACGCGCCGCGCTCTGGCGCGAGGGACACAAAACCTTAACATGAACATTTCTCCCATCCCGGTCCGGTAATCCGGATCCAAGCGGTTGCCAATAAAAACCCGGTCTATGACTACATCACCGTCCGGGCCGGCCGAAGACCGATCCCAGCGGATTGAAAAACTCCTGCCCTTTGACTTCGCCGGTGATCTTCGCGGTCAGCTTGTCCAGGTCCGCTTCGTTGGCGACAAAGTCAATGTTGTTCGTGTTTATGATGAGCAATGGCCCTTCGCGGTAGTCGAAAAAAAATCCGTTAAAGGCCTTGCTCACCCTTTCTATGTATTCTTCCGGCACGCCGCGCTCCATGTCGCGCCCGCGCGCCTTGATGCGCCGCATGAGCGTTGCCGTGTCCGCCTGGAGATACACCACCAGGTCCGGCTTGGGCACGCTCCTGGCCATCAGCCTGTAGATATCAGTATACAGCCGTAACTCGCTTTCGTTCAAGTTCAGCCCCGCGAAAATCAGGTCCCGCTCGAAAATGTAATCGCAAAATATATACTGGTTGAAAAGATCGGTCTGGGTTAGCGCGGACAATTGCTTGAACCGGGACACAAGAAAGGCCACCTGGGTCTGGAACGCGTAGTCTTTCTGGTTTTTGTAGAACATCTCAAGGAACGGATTTTCCGCCAAGGGCTCGTAAACCGGATCCACACCGAATTTCCTGCCAAGCAGGGACACAAGGCTGCTTTTCCCCGCGCCGATAGGGCCTTCAATCGCGATGTACGCCGTCCTTTTTCTCATGCGGTCACAAGCCTGGTCTCCTGGCCCTTTTCAGGGAGGCTTTCCAAAAGAGCGGCCACCGTCTTGCCGAGGACCGGATGGACAAAGCCGGGATCGATGTCCGCCACGGGCAATAACACAAACCGCCTCTGGGCCGCCATTGGATGCGGGATCACAAGCTCCGGAGTGTCCACCGTTTCGTTACCGTAAAAAATAATGTCTATGTCTATCACCCTGGGGCCCCACTTCACACCGCGCACACGACCCATGTCAGCCTCTATCTTCCGCGTCATCCGCAGAAGATCCGCCGGAGCCGCGCCGGTTTCCACCGCCACCGCCGTGTTGTAAAACCACTCTTGCTCCGGCCCGCCCAATGGCGCCGTTTCATATATCCGGCCGGCGGCCTCAAGTGTCACTCCGGGCAGGGCCTCGATACTTTCCCCGGCTTTCCGTAAATTGCCAAGCCGGTCTCCCATGTTCGACCCTATCGACAGATATACCCGCATATTCTAAACCCGGCCGTTTGGAGGCACATTTATCGTTATAATTTCGTTCTTTTCTTTTGGGAAAAAGAAAAGAACCAAAAGAAAACCGTGTGCGCCGTATTGTGGGGGATTCCATCCCCCGCAAACGGCGCAAATGAAGTTTCTTTTTGCTTCTTTTTCTTTCCAAAGAAAAAGAAGAGATTTATGGCGATAAGAATCCTCCGAGTGGCCGGGTTTAGAATATGAACTTGATACCGGACAGTCGTTTGGCGATTTCGCCCATGACCCGTTTTTCATCATCTTCCCCTTTGCCCTGGAAAGTGACGGAGAATCTGATGGAAGGCTCCACATCGTCCCACGGCACCGTGGAGATGAGTTTTTCGCGAATGAGCCACTGGGAGAATTCCTCCGCCGTGGCGAATTTTTGCCCCCCCTCGATGCCCTTGGGAGCGGCCACATACAGGTAGAAGGTTCCCGCCGCCATTTTGGCGTTGAACCCGGCGGAGTTGAGAGCGTTGACCAGAAGCTTCATGCGCCGTTCATATTTGGCCACGATTTTGTCCGTGATCCACGGATTGTCCAGCGCGGTGACGGCGGCCTTCTGGATGCCGATGAACTGGCCGGAGTCGCAATTGTCCTTTATGGTGGCGAAAGCGTTGACCACAAGTTTGTTTCCCGTGACGAAGGCCATGCGCCATCCGGTCATATTGTACGCCTTGGACAGGGAGTGGATTTCGATTCCCACATCCTTTGCGCCGTCCATGGAGAGGAAGCTTAGTGGTTTTGCGCCGTATGTAAGGGCCGCATACGCGGCGTCCTGAACCACCACCACGCTGTTGTCCATGGCGAACCGGATCACCTTTTCGTAGAATTTGGGGGTGGCCTGGGCGCCTGTGGGATTGTTCGGATAGTTTATGTACAGAAGTTTCAGTTTTGCGCGTTGCTCGTCCGTGATAATGGAAAGATCGGGCAGGAAGCCGTTGGACGCCTTCAGCGGCAGGTTGACCACGGAGCCCCCCAGATATTTTGTGTGGGTGGCCATGACCGGGTATCCCGGAACGGTCTGCGCAAGGGTGTCGCCGGGATTGATGAATCCCACCGGCAGCATGGCCAGCGCCGGTTTGGAGCCGATGGCGTGGTTGACCTCCGTATGCGGGTCGAGCCCGTCCACCCCGAAAACGTTTTTCATGTAGCGCGCGGCGGCGTCCTTGAATTCCTGGATGCCGTTGTCCGAATATCCGCGGTTCTCCGGCTTGGCCGCTTCCGCCTGCAATGTCTTGACCACAGGCTCGAAAGCCATTTCATCCGGCTCGCCAACCCCCATGTCGATAAGCTCGGCGCCGGGATTTCCGGCCAGGGCGGCCCGCTTGGCCCTCTTGATTTTCTCGAACTTGTATATGGTCGTATCCTTGCCGAAATTGCGTCCGCCGATCCTGTCGGCGAAAAGGCCCTGGATATAGCTTTCAGACTGAATTGTGGACATCCTTTGAAACTCCCGATTATCCTCGTAAACCTTGTAAAGACCGTCCCGATAAAGTTTTCAATGATAACATAACCACCGGGTATTTGCCTTGTGGCCCCGTGTTAGCAACAAATAGAAATGTCCGGTTTAGTAGCACATGAATTGTCCGCTTTGTCCATCCGGTGATTTCCGATTAATCCCGGCGTGGCCGCAAGCGGCGGACAGTTACGCCGCGGCCTTCCTTTTCTTTTTGATTTCAA
>JACRLM010000096.1 GCA_016235255.1 Nitrospinota bacterium
AGGCTAAAGCGGGCTCCATGGGGGGCACAAAACAGTCGTTGTCTGAGCGCAAAGAGGCCGTCAATCCGCAATTACGGGGTAAATGATGGATCAAAACCACGATGCTGGAATTATGCAAAGGTCTCCTTTACAAGGGGGAGTGGCCCAAAAGCTCCGAAGGAGCTGTTGGGCCGAGGGGGTAATTCTTTATGCGATGTTTCACGGCCAGGATTACCACCCCCGCCGCTACGCGACGACCCCTCCTTGTAAAGGAGGGGAAAAAGGAAACGCCGGACGGTATCGGCCCTGCCAAGAAATATTGTTGTGAATTTATGTATTAAGAGAGAGAAGCAAGAATTCTGCCGCGCGATTGTTTCATGTTATCATTCCCCTTTTTGTTTATGAAAACTTTACGGCGCTATTATTATCGCCACCCCTCGACAAGGCTTCGACAAGCTCAGCCTGACAAGGGTGACATAAATAACGTGGTTATTGTAGTTTTTTATCGCCTATGGGGCAATTGATTTTACCGCGCGGATCAGGAATCCGGGGCGACCTCGGAAACTCTAAAAAAGCGGCCAGGGGAAAGCAGGGAGGCCGTGGCCGCTCATGTTGCTTGCGTAGCGCCACAATCCCGGTGATTTTCCAGAATACTTATTCTTTGATGAGGCCGTTTTTCCGCAGGACTTCTATCAACGTTTTGGCCACCAGCGCGTGCCCCTTTTCGTTATAGTGCCCCATCTGCCGGTATGGGAAAAGCGACAGAGGGTCCCCTGTGGCCGTAAAAGCTGCGTCCATATCAATAAAACGGATGCCAAGCTCCGACGTCATCTTTTCAATGTCCTGTTTGTAATGCTCCGGCAGTTGGCGCAAAGGAGCGTCCACCACTATCGCCGGATCGGCGTACCTTCCCCAATGCGGCAGGTACACAAAATAGATTTCGCCACCCCACACGGCGGCCCTGCTTTTCGCCTTTTCAAGCGCCTTGCGAAACAACTGCATCTCTTCCCGGAACACATCGCGCTTTTCGCTTTTCCCGAACGCGAAATTCAAGCGCTGCCGCAAAAGCCCCAGCTTGACCACATCGGCGATTTTGTCCGATAACCTGCGTGGATTGGAAAAAAAAACGTTTATATCCTTTTGTTCCACATTCATCCGCTCGTTGAAATAGCCGCGCATCCTCTTGTCTATTTCGCCGGGCCGGTCCCAAAGCATCTGGCTGAAACCGTCATCCAGGTAATTTATCAGCAGCGTACGCCGCTCGTCGGCCAGGTTTTCAAGGTCGTTGTGCTCGAAATAAAACCACAACGTGGCCGCCGGGCGCAGCCTGGGCAGGTATTCGCCAAACGCCGCCAGTTCAAGCAATGGCCCGTTGCCGGCCATCCCGAGGTTTATGGTGGAAGGGGCTTCTCTTCTGATAAGCGCCACCGCCTCCGCCTCGCCTCCCACGCACACTCCCTGGGCGAAAGAATCACCGACCACCGCGATTCCGCCCGCAGCCGCGTTCCATACTTTGTCTGGATTGCGGAAACCATGCCTATCGCTTTTAAAAGTGATGTATTCTCCGCTCTCGTTGCACAATATCTGCGTGGCGCGGGCTATGGAACCTAACGGTATCGTTTCCCTGCCGTTGATTTTAAGGCTGCTTTCAACATAGCCCGATACCTTTTTCTGGAAAAGCAGGGCCGGCGTCACCAAGGAAAACGCCTCCTCCCCGCGCGAACGCATATCCTTGACCACTTCCAGCCGTGTCCTGGAGTCAAACGCCACCCCTGCTTCCATCGCGGCTTTTTGCCGGGCCTCGTTGCCGTCGGCGGGGGCCAAAATTGCCAGGTAAACCTCAGCGGAATAAACAATCACCCCGCTGACCGCCAACAGCAAAGTGAAGTTGGCCCTGGCTTCCGGCGAGGCCTTTAGCATTAATCCGAATATCAACGCCGCGCCAATGGGAAAAACAAGGTACGCCACGGCGCTCTCCGCGCTGAAAAGATACCTTTCGCTTTGATAAAGAATATAGGCGGTAAGGGTGGAAGAAACCGCGATCCCCGCCCACAGGAACCTCGCGGACCAGCGATCCAGCGCTCCTGATGTATCAGTTGGTTTCATTTTGCCAAAAGCGTCAATCCAAGGGGAATGAATTGAATTCCTGTAATCCCTTTATGTCAGTGAAGCCATATCAACGTCAATAGGGACGGCTGGCGCTTGATATTATTAGTTTGGACATTTGGAGTCAATCGGTTTTCCGGGGCTTTGCGCCGGTTGACTTTGCTTGCCGCGGTCTTTAGAGTTGATTCAAAAGGCGCGCACATGAGACAAAAGCAGTTCAAGGACTATTACGTCATCCTAAACCTCCCCCGTAATGCTTCCTCGGCGCAGATAAAACGGGCATACCGGGAACTGGCGCTCGTCCACCATCCCGACCACGCCGGCACAGGCGGGGCGGAAAAGTTCATTTTGATAAAAGAAGCCTACGACGTTTTTTCCAACAAGGACAAAAAGGAAGAATACGACCGGGAACTTGCGCTGCGTGACAGGAGGAAAACAGGAGTCTTGCCCGGCGGGCCTGCCCACCACGATCTTTCTTTCGTCAAGGAGCGGATCAAAAAGAGAGCGCCGTTAAACGATTTCACCCCTATGCCACCGCCGAAGGTGACCCTTGAGAAAAACCAGTGCCCTGCCTGCTCGGGCCACGGACTCCTGCGCGACAAATACGGCCTTTTGCGCAATTGCGGACTCTGCAAAGGGACGGGAAGGAAAAAGAAGTAGCGCGCAACAAGCCAAAGCTTGCGCCCTGCCTCCCGGCAAACCAGGGCTTTTGGTTTACAAAAAAAAGGTCAGGCGGTCTTAAGCAATTCCCCGGGCCGGGAGGCTACTTGGACCGTCTTGCAACGCGGGCATTCGTGTTCCGAATCCCTGCCGCACATCATGCACGACCAGCTGCCAAGGTAATACCGCATGATCCCGCCGCAATGTTTGCAACTCTTTTCCAGGCTTACTATCTCTGCCTTGACGATTTCCATTTTGCCGCCCTCCTTTCAATTTGGCGCTTATAACGGCCATCTTTGACCTTATATAAGCAAAGGCCGGGCCAAGTTCAGTCAAAGAATTGACATATTTAATGTTCGCCTTTTCAATACGATGTATATTAATCGCAGTTCAATCAGCAAATTGTTACCCTTGGGGCGACAATTTTTGCTGTCCTCACCGCAAAATATGCGGTCCGGCGGTATATACTGGATTAATGAACGTAAGAGCAAACACCCTCCAAGGCTCGGACGAGCTGGAGATACTTTGGTGGCCCGATGACACCCTGGGGGAAAAGTGCGAACCTGTGGGCGAGGTGACGGAGGAAATCCGCCAACTGGCGCGCAGTATGATATTCACAATGATCGCCGCGCCGGGGCTGGGCCTTGCCGCCCCGCAGGTGGGGGTGCTTAAAAGACTGGTTGTGGTGGACCCGGCGGCGGACGAGGAAAACTCCGGCGGCGAGCCTTTCGCCATGATAAACCCGGTGATCATTCAGTCATCCGGGGAGGTGATCGACGAGGAGGGGTGCCTTAGCATGCCCGGAATCTACGCGGACATAGCCCGTCCTGAGGAACTGACTGTTGAATACACCTCCGCCGAAGGGGGGATCGAGCGGCTCAACACCCGCGGTTTTATGGCCCGGTGCGTGGCGCACGAGATCGACCATTTGAACGGTGTCCTGTTCTGGGACCACCTGAACAAATTCAAGCGCGACTGGCTGAAACTGCGTTTTAAACGCAAGTCCGCCACCGTCTGACCGATGCCAGCCACGTTATCAGTGGTGTTCATGGGAACGCCCGATTTCTCCGTTCCAACCCTGGAGGCGCTCATCGGCCATCCGAAATTCCGGGTGGACGCCGTTGTCACCCAGCCGGACAGACCAAAGGGGCGGGGCAAGAAGCTGACCCCCTCACCGGTGAAGCAAATCGCCATCGGTCACGGCATCCCAGTGCTCCAGCCGGAAAAGACCAGGGAGCCAGAGAACGTTGCGCGTCTTTCGGAGATAAAGCCTGATTACATCGTCGTGGTGGCGTACGGCCAGATACTCCCGCTCTCGATACTGCAAATCCCCCGGTTGCTGCCGGTCAACCTGCACGCTTCGCTTTTGCCAAGATGGCGTGGGGCGGCGCCGATACACAGGGCGTTCCTCGCCGGGGACACCGTCACCGGAGTGTGCGTGATGATTATGGCGGAAGGGCTGGACACGGGGGATGTCCTTTCGCGGCGCAAAACGGAAATAACGGAGGAGGACACCGCCGGCAGGCTCCACGACAGGCTGGCCCGGACGGGAGCGGTCCTTATGGCGGAAACATTGGTGGAATACGCCGGAGGGGGGATCGTCCCGGAAAGGCAGGACGGCTCTTTGGCCACATACGCCGCCAAGCTCGGCCACGCCGATTTTATAATTGACTGGACCGGGCCGGCCGAATCTGTCAGCAGAAAGATTCGCGGCCTGTCGCCGTTTCCCGGCGCGATGACGTCGCTTGGCGGGAAAATCATCAAACCTTTGTTCGCCAAAGTGGCCGCGCGGGAAGGGACTTTGGGAGAGCCGGGCGCGGCGCTGGGCGTTTCGGGGGATGGCATATCGGTGGCCTGCGGCGCCGGATCCGTGGTCATCACGGAATTAAAACCGGAGGGCAAGCCCGCCATGGCGGCCCACGCGTTCACCCTCGGGCACAAGGTATGCGTTGGAGACAAATTTTCCCGGCCGGATGGTCTATAATTTCCTTTGGCTGGCATAAGCGGGGCACAAACTAAATGACGGTAAAGAAGCAAAAATCCTCCACCCTCAACAGGCCGGGAAGGTATGCGGTGCTGTCGGTGGCGCTGGTGGGGATAAGTTCGCTGGCGCTTGTCATCTACAGCAACATGACATGGGAGAGCCTCATCGCAAGGGAGATATCGCTCGTCTCCAGGATACAGGAGGTGGAATTCATGCTTGTGGAAGGCCACCTGTGGCTGGATGAGACCTCCACCGGCGTCCGCCATCCGCGCCAGGAAAAGCTGCGCAATGTCTTTGAAAAGACCGACGATGCCATCGGCGATTGCCTGAGAGTGTCCTCCGAAAGCTCCGATCCTTCGATCAGCGAAAAGCTGGTCATGGCCAGGTCCGTGATCAGGGAGCTGGCCCGGTTTACCCATGCCAACTGGGCCGACCTTGTTTCGGAGGACGGGCTGGAGGACATCCGCAACCGGTTCGACTCCATATACAACGTGGCGATGATCCAGCTTAAGGCCGCAAGGGACAGGGCCGAGACCCAGAAGATGAACGAGATCGCCCACGAGAAAAAGGTGCTGTACATCATAATCGCCACATGGGTGGCCACTGTGGGGACGGTGTTGGGCACCATTTCATTCCTGGCCCTCAAGAGGCGCCAGACGGAAAAACAGCTTTCGGACAACGAGCGCAGGTTCCGCAGGCTGGTGGAGAACTCCAAGGACATCATTTACCGGTACCGCCTGGCCGAACCGAGGGGATTCGAGTATGTCAGCCCGGCGCTGGCGATGGCCCTGGGGGAAAGCCCGGAAGAGTATTACAGGAACCCGGACCTTTGGATGGAAGCCGTCAACGCCGATCACAAGGACGTGATGGAAAACGTCATGAAGCTAAAGGAGGGGATAGAAGAGCCGGTCACCCTCAAATTCACCCGCAAGGACGGCAGGACGGTGTGGATGGAGCTGTCCAACTCGCCGGTGTACGGCAAGCGGGGGGACGTGGTGGCGGTGGAAGGGATCGCCCGCAATGTGACAAGCCGCAAGGAGGACGAGGAAGAGCTTATCCGGGCCAAGGAGCAGGCGGAAGAAGCGACGATTCTAAAGGATCAGTTCGTCTCGCTCGTCTCCCACGACCTGCGCGCCCCCCTTGGCGCCATGCTCGGGATGCTAAAGCTGCTCGAGCCGGGCGAAAAGGAAAAGGAGATAGTGCGGCGCGTGATAGCTTCCGGCGAGGGGCTTTTGAACATGATTGACCAGCTGCTCAACATAAGCAGACTCAAGACCGGCAAAATACGCCCCCGGAAAATGTTCGTGGACGCCCATGGGCTGGCCGAGTCCCAGATGGGCGCCCTTTCGTTCACCGCGGAGCGTAAGGGGGTGAAAATGGTCAACCGGATTCCCAAGGGAATACGGCTGTTCGCAGACTTCACCCTTTTGGGGGAGGTTGCGCAAAACCTGCTTTCAAACGCCATAAAGTTCTGCCGGCAAGGTGACACGGTGACGCTGTTCGTCCCCGAAGACCGCCCGTGCTCCATCGCGGTGAAGGACACCGGCGCGGGCATCCACCCAGCGATCCTCGGCGACCTTTTCAGGCATGAGGTAAAGACCACCACCCAGGGGACGGATGGGGAAAAGGGGACCGGGCTTGGCCTTCCATATTGCAAGGACATAATGGACGCCCACGGCGGTACGTTGGAGGTGGAATCCGGGCCGGGCAAGGGAACCGTGTTCTATATAGGCCTGCCCAAAACACGGGCTGTGGCAATTGTGGTGGAAGCGGACGAAGAACAGCGTGGGGCGCTCACAAGCCACATAAAGGAAATGGGGGCCGAAGCGATGGAGGCGGACAATGTGAAGGCCGCCCTGGTGCTTATGGCGGACAGGCCGCCAAACCTGATCCTGGCAGGCGCCACGCCGGAGGATCCGGACGGGATGACCCTGCTGCGCAAGGTCAAAAGCGATACATCGCTCGATCAGGTCCCGGTGATAGTGGTCACATCGTCCGGCGACGCGGACTTAAGGCAGGAGGCCTACGATCTTGGCGCCGTCCACGTAATCCAAAAGCCGGTCACCGCATCGGAATTCGCTCCCCGGGTCCGCAGATTCGTAAGTTAACGGGCTGTTGCCCAAAAGGGAAAACACACGAAACGAACGCTGTCCGGGGTGTTCTTCACCCCGGACTCTATGTTTATACGAGTGCTAACCTCTTGACTTTGGGACATCGGGGTGAAGAACACCCCGATGAACATCTGGGCAACAGGCCGTTAAGGACCGCCGGAAATACTGGTCTTTGCCCCCGCCTTGTCCGAGGCGGCGGACGCTTCGTTGAGGATGTCCATGTTCCGCTTTAAAAACCTCATGCCACGGACAACCGTGAGCCAATAGACCAGAAGCGCCCCCCAGCCTGAAAGGGTGTGGACTATCAGGGGCATCTTTTTCGCGTCGAAGGCCGCGCCGAGGACCGGGGTTGCCATCAGCAACGCTATCGCCCCCATGATCCACGGGAACAATATTTTCTTGAAGGTCCTGGTCTCGTAGTACAAGGCGTGGTCTATAAGGTTGCGCTTTGCGATGTCCTTTAACGCGGAGCCTGTGGCGATGAAATAGAACATGAGTATGGAAAGCCCCAGGATCGCCGCCAGCGGGGTGACCACACCGGCGACCATGTGGGATGAAATGGAAACAATGCCCATGCTCGCCATGTACCCTAGCGCCAGCGCGGCGGCCATCGCGGCGGCGCAAAGCAGGCCGAAGATGTTCAGGAATCCAGCCAACGTTCATACCTTTCTATAAAGTTACTTTTTTGACTTCACCATATTGCTATATTGGCCGGAAAGCAAGGGGGAGGATCCATAGCCGGGTGGGCGCCGCATGCACGCGCGCGTTGGAAAAAATCCGCCCCCATGATTGACTTTTTCCGCCCACCACGCTAGATTATGCCACTTGCGCTTTAAGGTTTTATCCATTACAACAAGTAGTTCGCCAAACAGTAATTTTAGATAGCAGGAGGGTGTCCCATGGCCAAAGTCTTGGAAGGGCCGGGCATGGAGCTTTTCAACAAGTGGGGTATCCGCACCCCGCGGCATGTTGTCATCTCCACAGCCGATCAGATCGACTCGCTGGTGCATTCGAACCAGTGGATGCGCGAAAGCAAAATGGTGGTCAAGGCCCACGAAGCGTTGGGCGGCAGGTTCAAACTTGGCCTTGTGAAGGTGGACCTGGACATAAACCAGGTGAAGTCCGCCGCAAAGGAGATGCTCGGCAGGGATGTGCAGGGGCTTGCGATATCGCAGGTGATCATTTCAGAGATGATCCCGCACAATGAGGAATACTACCTGGCCGTCAAATCTGTCCGCGAAGGGGCGGAGATACTGATGGCCAAGTTCGGCGGCGTGGAGGTTGAGGCCAATTGGGAGAAGGTGAAAAGGACGTTCGTGGAAGTGGGCGAAAAGCCCGGCCAGGAACAGCTTGAGAAGCTTGCCAAGGAGGCCGGTTTCACGGGCGAGCATGTGGAGAAGATGCGCAAGTTCGCCGAGCGTCTGTTCGAGTGCTACGACAACGAGGATGGCTCCTACATGGAGATCAACCCGCTGGCCATAAACCCGGCGGACGGCAAGCTTTGCGCGCTGGACGCGGTGATATTGCTCGACGGGGACGCGCGGTTCCGCCATCCGGACTGGAACTTCTCGTTCGCCTCTGAGTTCGGCCGCGCATACACGGACAACGAGCGGACGATAATGGAAATAGACAGCCGCATTAAAGGCTCGGTGAAACTTATCGAGATACCCGGCGGCGCGGTGGCGCTTCTGCCGGCCGGCGGCGGGGCGTCCGTCTTCTATTCGGACGCGGTGATCGCCATGGGGGGCACATTGGCCAATTACGCCGAATATTCCGGCGACCCCCCCGCGTGGGCGGTGGAGGCGTTGACCGACAAGGTGTGTTCCCTTCCGGGAATCAAGCACATCATCGTCGGGGGCGCCATAGCCAACTTCACCGACGTGAAGGCCACCTTCACCGGCATCATCGCCGGTTTCCGGAAGGCCAAAAACGACGGGAAACTCAAGGGAGTGAAAATATGGGTCCGCCGGGGCGGCCCCAACGAGGCCGTGGGGCTGGAATATATGAGAAAGCTTGCGGATGAAGGGTTCGACATCCATGTGTACGACCGCTACACTCCGCTGACCGACATCGCGAAGTACGCTTTGCAAGGGGAGGGCAAGTAAGACGATGAGCATCATCGCCGACGAGAATACAAGAGTTGTAGTCATGGGCGGGGTGGCCGGTGTGAACGCGGCCAAACGGATGGCGGAGTTCTGCTATTTGAGCCATCTGCCGTACAACGTCACCGCGTTCGTCTATCCGCCGGACGCCGGCAAGACGGCGGAGATCCCTTTTGGATCGCAGTTTTTGGCCGTGCCGATATACGCCAAGCTCAAGGAAGCCACGGACAACCATCCGGAGACCAACACCGCGCTTGTGTACATCGGGGCCAACAGGGCATACCAGGGCTCGCTGGAGGCGCTTGAAAACGAGAAAATCAATTTCGTCTCAATGATCACGGAGGGCGTTCCGGAAAAAGACGCCAAACTGCTGATAAAACATGCAAAGCGGCTGGGTAAAGTGCTAAACGGCCCGTCTTCCATCGGTGTGCTTTCCGCCGGCAAGTGCCGGCTGGGAGTCATCGGCGGGGAATACAACAACCTGAAACTTTCCAAGCTTTACAGGCCGGGTTCGTTCGGCGTCATTACCAAGTCGGGCGGGCTTTCCAACGAAATAATGTGGCTTGTCAGCCAGTTCGCCGACGGCGTCACCACAACCATCGGGGTGGGGGGCGACGCCTATCCGGTGACTGACTTTGTGACGTACCTGGACCTGTTCGAAAAAGACCCGGACACGAAGGCCGTGGTGATCGTTGGTGAGATGGGGGGCAACCTGGAGGAGGCCGCCGCGGTGTGGTATGAGGCCAAGCCGCGCAGGATAAAGCTTATCGGCATCGCCTCGGGCTTCTGCCAGGAGCATCTGCCCAAGGGGATGAAGTTCGGCCACGCGGGCGCCAAGGAAGGGATGCACGGCGAAGGAAGCGCCCGGGCCAAGTCCGAGCGGTTGAAGAAAGCGGGCGCCATCGTCCCGCCCACCTTCGGCGACCTGGGGCCTACGATCCGCAAGGTTTACGAGGACTTGAAAGCGACCGGCCAGATAAAGGCGGTCAAGGACATACCGGCGGCTGAATTGCCGGAACTGCCGCGCAAAGTGGAGGAGGTCATCTCCGCAGGCGACGTGGTGGTGCAGCCACTGTTCAAGACGACGATATCCGACGACCGGGGGGACGAACCGCTGTACTGCGGTTATCCAGCCTCCGACCTTATCGAAAAGGGTTACGACATCACGCATATCATCGGGCTTTTGTGGAACAAAAAACTTGTTTCCGACAAGGAGGCCGAGGTCATCAAGCGCATCCTGATGCTGGCGGCGGACCACGGTCCGTGCGTTTCCGGCGCTTTCGCAACGATCTTGGCGGCATGCGCCGGGATCGGGCTCTCCCAGTCTGTGGCGGCGGGGCTTATCATGATCGGCCCCAGGTTTGGCGGCGCCGTGACGGACGCGGCGAAGTATTTCCGCTTCGGGCTTCGCAACTATCCGAACGACATCCCCGGCTTCCTGGCGCACATGAAAAAGGAAGTTGGCCCGGTGCCGGGCATCGGCCACCGCGTCAAGTCGCTCAAGAATCCGGACAAGCGTGTCGAAGTGCTAAAAAAGACTGTGCGAGACCTTGCTCTTCGCACTCCGACGCTCGATTACGCGCTGGCAGTGGAGGCTATCACCACCACGAAGAAGGACAATCTGATCCTCAACGTGGACGGGTGCATGGCCTGCGTGCTGGTGGACCTCGGGTTTCCGGAAGAGTCGCTAAACGGCTTCTTCATCCTGGCGCGCACCATCGGCATGATCGGGCATTGGACCGACCAGAAACGCGAGGGTGGCAAGCTTATCAGGTTGTACAACTACCTGGTCAACTTCGCAGTCCCACGCCGCAAGGAAGTGCCGGACAGGAAGTAGACTCCGGATCAGGCCAAAGTTTATCCAGGCCCCTCCCAATCCGGGAGGGGCTTTTTATTTTCAACGAATCAATAATATCTCAATTTGAGACAAGTTGAGATATTATTGAGATATACATGTCTTGGGGTTACAAGGCCAATAACAAACTAAATCCAAATACAAATTACCCATATCTCATATTGACACTCGTTGAGATATATTTGAGATGTTCTCTAATATATTGATCTGGTTTTAATTACTCGTAGATTTGAAAGCAATTACCACTATATCGCAATATATAAATTATTGAGATATACCTCCCCATATGATATTGTATATTTATCTCAATAAACTGCGAATTGAGATACGCACACTCGTTGGAGATTAATTATGAAATTGCCTCTTACCCCTCCCTCCTTTGAATTGCTATTTAATGACGCCATGGAGCAAGGCGCCGATCATATGATGAGAATCCTTCAATATTCCAAGATGACAGACTTGTATGGCAAGTATCGCCACTGGGACACTTTGCGGCACCTTCCGCCTCCGGAAGGTTTTTCTCTCAACGGCTGGTGGCTTGGAATGAAATGGACCAGAAAAACCCGCTACAAAACCTTGCCGCTTGCCGATAAAAACAATGTTCCTTTTGTGATTGCCGATCCCGATATGATCCTGCGAGACCTTCACTTGATCGATCAACGCGCCGCAGGGAACCTCGCCGGCGACGGTGAAATTATAAATGACGAGTTTCAAAGTGTGTTTCTCGTAAAATCCCTTGTCAACGAAGCGATAAACTCCAGCCAGTTGGAAGGAGCGGCCACCACCCGCAAGATCGCCAAGGAAATGCTAAGCCATGGCCGCGCTCCCAGAGACAAATCCGAACAAATGATTTTCAACAACTACAAGGCCATGCAATTTATCCGTGAGCGGAAAGGGGACGCGCTGACACCCGATTTGATTTTCACGTTGCATCGCATGTTGACTGAAAAAACTCTGGACAATCCGGAAGACGCGGGACGATTAAGGAAAGATTCCGACAAAATAGTCGTTTCAGACGGAAGAGACGGCGAGTTGCTCCATAATCCACCCGCAGCCCATGAACTTCCCGGAAGAATAGACCGCTTATGTAATTTTGCAAACATGGATTCAATCGAATATTTTATCCATCCGCTCGTCAAGGCGATAATTCTTCATTTCACGATAGGCTATGACCATCCTTTTGTTGACGGCAATGGTCGCCTGGCAAGGGCTATCTTCTATTGGTATGTCATTTCAAAGGGTTACTGGCTAATGGAGTATATTTCAATTTCGCGCATTATAAAAATGGCCCCGGCCAAATACGCCAGAGCGTTCCTGTATTCGGAAACCGATGACAACGACCTGACATATTTCGCTGTCCATCAATTGAACGTTATCAAGAAGGCGATCAGATTATTGAACGAATATATTGCCCGGCAAAGGAAAGAAATATCAGGCGCGGAAGACTTGCTAAAGACAAATCCCCAATTGGCGGGAAGGTTGAACTACAGGCAGCTTTCCATAATAAGGCACGCCCTCAGACACCCGGGTTATGTTTATGACATACGGGAACATCAACGCTATCAGGGAGTATCTTACAATTCCGCCCGCACTGACCTTCATGATCTGGCGGATAAATTCAATATTTTCAAGAAGGTGAAAATCGGGAAAACATACAGGTTCCGCGCGCCGATGGATATTAAAGAAAATCTCTCAAAAGCAGGGTGAGCCTGCGGTGGATCGCCAAATAATACATGTTTGAATTTTCCCGCCGTTTGACAAATCGGAAGACTGGTCCTATTTTAAACTTAGGGGGACAGGATTGACGGCCCGAATACCGGCGTTCAAGCCAAGAGGTCTTGATGAGGCGAGCCGGTGAGGAGAATACAGAGGAACAAAAGCCGAGAATCCCTCCCCTGTTTTAGAGGCGTCTGGACGGGTATCATGGTCCGGCCCCGGTTGGGGCGCCTGAATTTGGGCAAAACGAGCATTGATAAAATTAACGTCCAGACGCCTCGCTTTTCTTTTTTAGTAAGTTATCCCGCAAAACATCGGCGCCGGCCGTCACGCCGCCGTTACCGTTATATAAGCTTCGTCAAAGTCTGTTCCGTCATCCACCACAAGCCGCACCGTGTATGTTCCGGCCACGTCAGTATATAAATACGGGAATTTCTCATGGATATTGGTAAGGCGCGCCGCCGTGCTGGTGGAAGGAGCGCTCACCAGGTACCATGAATATGTGATGTCGTCGCCGTCCGCGTCGTAGCTTAAGGACCCGTCAAGGACTGCGGTCTCCGTTATCACCGCCGTGGCCGTAGTGGCGAGTATCACCACCGGAGGATGGTTCACTCCGCCGGAGCCCACGCCGCTTACCTGCGCGCTTTGTATCTGGCTGGCGCTGGCCGAGGCATTGGTCACCTGCAATGACACCTGGTAATATCCCCCCTTGTCCACCGTGAAAGAAGTGATTGCCGAAGTTGCGCTGGCCAGCGCGGCCACGCTCCCCGTGGGGGCCACAAGGGTCCATGCGTAGGTGAGCGTGGAGCCCTGCGGATCATAGCTGTACGATCCGTCAACGGTTACCGGCGATCCAAGCTCCACCGATTCGGCGGACACGGCAAAAACGGCCACAGGAGTTTTGCTCGCCACGGGTGGGTTGAGCGTTTCATTCACCTTGCTGGTTATCGCGTTGTCCACACCGCATCCCGCCAGCGCAGCCAGGCCCAGGGTCCACAATAGCCCCCACAACCTCGGCTTTTTCAAATCCACCATCTCCTTCATCGGAATCCTCCGCATGTGACTATCATATATGACTTTCATGCCATAAAGCCTCCCCGAAGCTTTTCATCGGCCAATTTGACCGCGGCCTTGAATGTTTTCGCCGTTTTTTCCAGCCATAAGGCCGCCTTTACCGCCTGCGAGGCGAGGTTTTCAGGATCGTCCCCTTCGAAATTTTCCACTCGCCGCCTGTAGACCATAGCCAATGGGGACACCTGAACGTGCGTGGCGGCAAGGGTGGCTATCCGCCCGTCCAGCCGCTCGATAAGGTCTGCCGCCGCCTTCAACGCCCCCCCGCCGGACGCATTTTTCATCGAACGGGCCGCCTCCGAGGTCTCTTTGGCCAGCGTTGAGAGCTCGTCGGCCCCCTCCATCGCCCTGCCGGTCCACGCCGCCATATCTTCCGCCGGAGGCGCGGTGAACCTTTCCGCCAGGCGGTCAATCTCCCCGCCGAACATCTCCGGAAAAAACCGGATTTCACCGGGCGTCTCCCATTTGTCCAACGCCATGGCAAAAAGGGGGCGATAAAGGTAAGCAAAAATATCTTCTTTGCCAAGCGGGGGGAGCCGGAGAGGGACGAACTCGATCCCGCCGTCGCCGTGGAAACCACTTTTGTACAGGTGAACATGCTTAAAGAGGCCTGGGCCGGCCAATGGCGCCGGGTCCTTTTTCAAAATGCTTTCAGACGCCGCGATGACGTCTTGCGGGGTGATCCGGGACAGGCACGAATAATGGTCGCAAACGGTCTGGTGGGTGCATGGGGCGCACGAAATGTCCGCCTGGAGCACCAGCGCATCGGCGCAATACGGCCCGGTCTCCTCGCACCTTGCGTGGACAAAGAAAAGGGCGACGATCGGCGTCCCCAGCGCGGCGGCGATGTGCATGGTGCCGGTGTCGTTGGTCACCAGCAGATCAAGATTCTTGACCCACCCCGCCAGGCCCGCCAGATCGGTCTTGCCGATTATGTTCACCGCCGGGGCCGTCATGGCCGCCTCCACCTGATCCCCCAGCTTTTTCTCGGAAGCCGCGCCGAAAAGGATGATTTTCGCCCCCATGCTCTTCGCCAGGTGGTCCCCCACCATGGCGAAACTTTGCGGGCTCCACCGCCTGTCCTCCCTGCTGGCTCCGGCCTGCAGCCCCACCACCATATCGTCCGGCCCGATCCCCATCTGTTCCATGTTCCTGCGCGCCGCCTGCCGCGCCGAATCATCCAGTTTCAAGTCCAGCCTGGTGTGGGGCGAGGGGGCGACTCCTGCCCCGCGCATGTACATGTCCACCAGGTTGAACCGGTTATATTTGCGGTACCCGAGGAACGAGGTGAAATAGACGAGCCAAGGATCGCGGATCAGCCGCTCCCCCCGTGGAGTGGAAAGGAAACCACGGACATCCGGCGCGCTGATGAGGAGCGAAAGCACGGCGGAAAGTTTCGAGTGGCTCAAGTTTATGATCCTGTCGAACCTGCGCTGGTTTAACTCCACGCAAAGCCGGTCCAGATAGCCATAGACCTCCAGCACGTCCGCTTCCTCTTTGCCCCCCATGCTTCCGAACCTGGCCACATCGAAGGTGACGATTTCGTCTATCCCCTCCACAAACTTCAATATCCCGGCAAACTTCGCGTTGGCCAGCATGGTTATCCTGCTGTCCGGCTCCGCCTGCCTAAGCCCCCGTACAAGGGGGGTGGTCTGGATAAGGTCCCCCATGCGCGTGAGGTTGAGGATGAGTATGTTCGCTCCCATCGTCCCCTACCCTTGCGAGAGTATCTGGTCGATCATCACAAATATCGCCTCCGGCCTTGATAGCGGCCCGTCACCTTTGGCTATGCTGTCCATCACGTTTGTTAGCGACAGGTTCCCCTGCCCCCTGAATTTTTCCAGGAATCCGGCCAACTGCGCGTCCTGAGTCCTTGCCAGGAGCGAGTCCACGTCGTTGATCCCCTTGCGGCGGGCGCGCGCTTCCATGATGCGCCCCTCCTCCCTTGGGATCACCACGCTCATCATGGACGCCATCCGGTTGACGAACGTATGTTCAAAGTTCACCCGCCGCATCCCCGCCTCGGCGATCTTCCTTCTTTCGTCCGGCCGGGCCAGATAGTGGGCGATTTTTTCCCTTAGCTCTTCCTCCGAATCGAACGTGGCCAATTCTTCGCCGATGACGAACATTTCCGGCAGTTCGTCCCGCATGTCCACAAGCTGGAATGAGCCGCACGCGGCAATCTCGAAAGTGCGCGGATTGACGAAGTCCCTTAGCGGATCTATCCCGGTGTGGGTGGTGGAGGAATGGAGGTTCAAGTTTATGTCCGAGGCCAGGAATATCTTTGCGTATTCCTCCGGGGAAAGGCGCCTGTTTGCGTTTTTCACCCTTTGGCCCAGCGGCGTATGAAGGTCCCATTCAGTACCCCACAGCGCAAGAGGGGTGTCCAGAAGCCCGTTAAAGAAGCTTTTACGGTTCGGATATCCCGCCCCCATGAACGACAGGGGGGAGCCGTATTTTTTAACGTCCTCGGCGGAAAGCCGGGCCGGATGATGGACGGAAACGTCCGCCGCCTGCGGCAGGTACGCCGCGTACGGCGCGCCGGCCTTCACAAGCTTGTCGAGAAACTCCCCTTTCTGCATTGCGAAAAAGTAGTCGTAATGCGGGGCAACGGCGCTCCAGTACGGTATCGCCCTGTGGTTTTCCACGAACCAGAAGACAACGGGGATTTTCAGCCCCTCGCGAAGCCTGTCGAGCAACTGCGGGGCGAGGGGCGCCTGCGCCATCACCACTATCACATCCGGCTTGAAATGCTCGGCCCGGGCGGCGATGCGCTCCCCCAGGTAATTGTTGAAAAGAGTCTTGAGCACAGCCTGATGGTGAGCGTCCGGAGTCACTTCCGCTATGGAGCCAAGCTCGGCGGAATGGACCGTGTTGTCCACAAAGTCCACGGTGAACCCAAGTTCGCGCAATGCCCGGGCGGCGGACACAGCGGTGGGAACCGATCCTCCATAGACCGGCCCGGCCACCAGAACCCGCAACCGCAAACGGCAAGCGGCCTGGCGCGCGTAAAACTGCTCGAAAAGGATGTCCCTCTCGCGCCTGTGGAGGCGCGCCGAAGGCTCGTGATCGAGCCATATGGTCTTATTGTAATCAAGCCCCCCGGCGATGGACGCAAAATCCTCCGGAGAGACCAGCGTGATTTTTTCCAGAAGCCCGGCAAGGTTCCTCGCGGCCAGCGCGGCCATCAGCATGGCTGGATCAGGCTCGATGACCGTGACATTGGCGGCCATGTGAACCGCCGGGTCAAGGTGGTAACCGAATCCAAAACCGAACACCACAAGGTCCGCCCCATCCACGACATGGTTTACCTCGGCGAACTTAAGGCCTTCCTCCTCCGGATGATAGGAACTGTGCATCCACGCGCCGCCGGATTTGGGGACGGGCTGGCCCGATTTGCTTGTTTCCACGGTGAAAGCGGCCTTCGCCCCGGCTTTTTGGATACATTCCGCGCAGGAGGCGTTTTTAGCGGACAGGGCTTTCAGGTTTTTTTCAAGCAAGTTCATCTTTTCATATCTCCACCGCCGGACTGTCCGGAGCCCTTCGCCAAAAGCCTGCGCCAGAGGCCCGCATATTTCTGGTCAGGTTCACCGCCCGGTCCGCCGCTTTCTCGAATTTCGCCGCCGTCTCGTATATTTCGGAGAAAAGGACGCGGTACGATTCCATGCTTATCGTGTTCCGGTCGGCGTCGGCCAGCCCGTCCGCCTTGCGCTGTATCGCCTCCACCTTGTCCATTATCATGTCCATGCTCCAGCGGTTGATCTCGGCGAACTTCTGTTTGGTCAGGATTTCCCGGGCGCGCTCTTTCACGTCGTCAAACCTGCTGGCGGCCTGTTGGTCTCCCTTGCTTCCGGAGGCAAGGGATTTTAGCGAGTCTTTCAGCGAATTCAATCCCCTGCCGCATGCGTTTTTTATGAAACGCGCCTCCTCCCGCGCCTCCGTGAACGCGCTGTCCATCGTTCCCCATTCCGGATTTTCAACCGGCGGGCATACGTGTTCAAGCCTCACGGCGGCGTCCGTCATTTTGCCCATCCATCGCTCCATCACCTCCCGCAGGCTGACAGGCTGCGCGCCCTTGATGGCCGCGCCCCCCTCGGTGGCGTTTAGCGCCGTGCAGTCCGAGGCTGAGATAATCAGCTCGAACCATTTGCGCCACGCGTCCATTTTGATATTGGAGAATGTCTTTTCTCCGAAGATATTGACAGCCTCGGTGGAACCGGCCTTCAACGCCGGAATGGACTCGAATAATGACCGCCCCACCGGCGCGGTGAGCATGGACTGCATGGAACCGGCGGCGTGGGTTGCGCGTTTTGAATAGCAAAGGTCCTGCCCGGTGAATACCACCGGATCGCACCCCATTTTCACCGCCAGGTCGAAAGCGGAAGTGGCCACAGACCCGCCTGTTCGCACGATGCCGCGCTCCCCTATCACCGTTTCCATCCACTGGAACATCGGATGGGAGTAGCTTGTGAACACCATCGGCCCGCGATGTTCTTCCACTATCATGGGATGGACCACGGGATTGAGCACGAAAAGAGCGCCGGGCAGGCTGACACCGGCCAGATGAAAATAGTTTTCCGGCTGCGAGTCTAGCGCCACGACCACGTCCGGAGTCACCCCCGCCTCCAGAAGGGGCCGCACGGCGGTGTCCACCGCTATCACGATTGCGCGGCCATGCGCCGAGGAGAGCAGCCACGAGTTCTTGTCCAGCGACGGCCCGGCGGAAACTATCACCGCAGGGACGCCGCGAAATTTTCCGAACAACGAAGAGACCGGCGGCGAGCAGAGCACCGCGGGAAGGTTGGTTACGATATTGTCCATCCACTGGCCGCCAAGGGCGGCTAATGTGGACAGGTTCTGCTCCCCCATCTTTTTAAGTTGGGCGATCCTTTCTCCCACCTCCGCGAAATACCCGGGATAAAGCCCCACGGTCCACGGATTTTCTACGACCGGAAAGTCCGGCAGGGTGAAAACGTCGAATTCCTTTTCAGCCCGGATTATTATGGCGGCGTGGGGCTTCTCCCCCACCGCCAGGGAAACGCGGCCCATTTCGAAGACCTTCGTGAAATCCTCCTCACTTATCACCGCGGCGAACAGGTCCAGGTCAGGCTCCACGAGCAGCACAAAGGTCTGTTCGTTGGTCCTCTGGACGATCTCGGAAAAAAGCCTCCCGGAGCCAAAACCCAGCGCCACCGCCATGCGCGCCCCTGCAAGCCTGTAGGCCATTTTGTCCAGGGCGGGAGAGGCAAGGTCGGGCAGGTTGATTACCCCTTCGCCGTCCGCCGTCTTTACGGTCAAGGCGCAACGGCGTCTGGTAGATTCCCTTTTCACCCTGGACGAAGCGGGAAGATTCTCCAGCGCGTCGGCCAGGTTCGGATCGTTTTTCCTGATGGCGGCCAGATTGTTGCTGAATATGCTGCTCATGCCTCGGCGCCTTTCAGCTTTGCCGCGCGCTCCAAAACCGTGTTCCAGCTTGAAGTGAACTTGCCCATGGGAAACGCCTGCACAGCGGTCTCCCTCCCGGCCCTGCCCAGCTTTATGGCCAGAGGCAAGTCCCCCATCAGCGCGCGGATGTCTTCTTTTAATGTTCCGATGTCCCCGGAGATATAGCCGTTCACCCCGTCTTCCACCGGGCTTTGCGGATGGGCGCATGCCACCACCGGCGCCCCGGCGGCCATGGCTTCGAGCATGGCCATGTTATGACCGTCCTCGTATGGATGTATCGTCGCGTGGAAATATACCCTGTGGGAGGCGTACATACCCAAAAGCTCATCGTAGTTTCGCGCAGGCGCCGAGCCGGGGATGGAGGGGTTGTTCCCCGCTATGGAATACTCAAACTCTTCCACGGCCTTCATCCGCAAATCATGTCCGAGCATCACGCCGCGCTCTTTAATAAGGTTTCCCACAAGCAGGACCTTTAATATATTACCAGTGTATGGGGAGCGCAATGTAACATCCACCCCCGGGCCGATCACCTCGCCGTCCATCCCCCAGTCTTCCTTCTTGGAGACGGAGACGAACACCTTGATATCGGCCCGCTCGATAAGCGGCTTAACTCCGCCAAGGTAATCACCGCTGGCGACAGTGTCTCCCCCCAGCGCAAGTTCCGTTGAAAGCCTGTTGTGAAACACCAGGACGACGGGCACATCAAACGCCGCCACCGCCGCCACGTCCGCCGGATTGTGGCATACGACGGCTGAATAAGCCTTGCGTTCCAGCTTTTCAACGGCGGTCTGCATGCCGATTATCGCGCAGTTGGAGGGGACCGGGCGGCAACGCAAATCCCATTTGCGAAGCCCGGCGCGGGACACGGATGGCTCTGCAACGTCAAAACTTTGGCCTGTCCGGGCAAGGTTGTATATGAAAGGCTCATGCCAGTTGAAGGTGAGTATCGAAAGCCCCTGTTTCATGCCGCTCCAAATCTCCATAAATGGCCGAAGGCGGCCCCAAGCGTCAACATTTTGACGTGTGCGCGGAGTCTTCCCGCAAATGATAATTTAAAAGCAACGTTTGTGCCTGAATGCGCAAAACAAAAACAACCAGGCTTTTCAGAGCGATAAGCATCAATAACTGGCGGGATGTAAAATCGCGGGGAGCGTGGCGGCCTTCAAATCATTCCTGCTCCACCCCCATCACTTCGTTCATGGCTCTGTCCACTTTGGCCATCATAGTCCCGTCAAGCGTGGCAAGCGGATGCCCGCCAAGCCGCCTGTTATCTATCGCCCTCCCCTGGTCTATCAGCAAATCGGAATCCTGGCGCAATTTGCCCATGGCTTCCACTCTTAACCGGAGAGGTTCGGCGGACTCGATGACATTTGTGGTGAGCGGGATTACAATTGTGGACGGATGCCCCGCGTCCAGCAACGCCTGGTTTTGGATGATCAGCACAGGACGCGTCTTGCCCGGCTCCGTTCCGAAACGGGGGCTTAAATTGGCCAGCCTTATTTCCCCGCGCCTAAAAGGGACCGTCATCCTCGAATCCGGCGAATTCGGCGTTAACGGCCATGCTTTCACCGCGGACCTTATGCGAAGCCCTGGTAAGGCGGTCCTTTCGCTTGCGGGCGGCGATCTCCTTGTTCAGGTTCTCCACGGCCTTGCGGATATATTCCGCCCGGCTGAGCCTAAGTTCCCTGGCGCGCGCGTCCGCCTGCTTTAAAAGATCGTCCGGCAGCCTGACTGAAAGTGTGCTCACACTGGCAATCCATGTTACGCTACATTATTGAATACAATTATAACTACATATCTGTAGTCCGTCAACCTTGATTGCATTCCCTGTAGAGAGCACATAAACTGTCCGGGTCTGTAGCACATAAACTGTCCGGTTCTATGGTGTATCCAGGAGGAAACGCCATGAAGCGGACAGAGTGGTTACAGGAGACTCGGAAGATGAGGTTTTTAGAGGCGTTAACGGA
>JACRLM010000097.1 GCA_016235255.1 Nitrospinota bacterium
AATCCATTCTTCCCTTGCCAGTTTTCCCGTTACCGTTTACTCTTTTCATGTGACCTCCTTGCTTTCCGTTGTTTTCGTTCAAAAACATGGTAGCAGGTGAGGTCATACCTTCGTTTCAACTAAGTTTAGGACACTTTCTCACCCACGTCCGGCCATTCACAACTGATATCCCAGCTGCACCACTTCCCTTAGCGTCGTCTCGCCGTTTAGCATCTTGCGCACGGCGCTGTCGCGGATGGTGGTCATCCCGTGGGCGAGGGCGTATTTGCGTATCTCCATGTCGCTCTTCGCCTCCTGCACCATCTGGCGGATGTTGTCGTCCATCGCCAGCACTTCATAAACTCCCGTTCGCCCCAGGAATCCGGTGAACCGGCATTGATCGCACCCTTTTCCTTCTTTTATGACCGCCTTCTCCTCCTTGATGACGATCCCGAACTGTTTGAGCCTTTTTGCGCTCACCTCCACTTCCTTCGCGCACGCCTTGCACACCATGCGCACAAGCCGCTGGGCCACGATCCCCACCACCGTGGCGTTTATCAGGAACGGCTGCACCCCAAGGTCCCGGAGCCGGGCGATGGAGGATGTGGTGTCGTTGGTGTGCAGTGTGGACAGCACCAGGTGCCCCGTGAGGGCGGACTGGATGGCGTTGTCCGCCGTCTCTTGGTCGCGGATTTCGCCGATCATTATGATGTCCGGGTCCTGCCTCAAAATCGAGCGGAGCGCCGCGGCGAATGTGAGCCCTATGGCCGGCTGCACGGCGGTCTGGTTGAACTGTTCGCAGATGGTCTCAATCGGGTCTTCTATGGTGACGATGTTCTTCTCCGGCGAGGAAAGGAAGTTGAGCGCGGAATACAGCGTTGTGGTCTTGCCAGATCCGGTGGGGCCCGTGACCAGGATTATGCCGTTGGGCCTGTTCAAAAACCGCTCGATCTTTATGATGTCCTCGGGGAACAACCCAAGCAAGTCCATGTCCCGCATCAATTGATCCGGCTTGAGCACGCGCAAAACAAGCTTTTCGCCGAAGGCGGCGGGCAGGGTGGAAACGCGAAGTTCGGATGTGTCCCCGCCGTGCTCAACGCGGATGCGCCCGTCCTGGGGCTTTCGTTTCTCCGCGATGTTCATACGCGCCAGCATTTTGATGCGCGAGGCGATGGCCTGGCTGACCCCCTTGGGTATCTTGTACACCTCGTTGAGCTGGCCGTCTATGCGGAACCGCACCACGCTGTTGTCCCGCTTGGGCTCTATGTGTATGTCCGACACGCGCATCTCGAACCCGTAGTTGAAAAGGTAGTCCACGGCGTTCTTGATATGCTCGTCGTCGGACTGTATCTGGTCGGGTTGCTTGATGCGGTTGAGCTGTTCGAGGTTGCCCAGGTCTATGCGCTTTTTGGACATCTCCTCCTCGGCCCTGGTGACGGAAGTCTTGAATCCATAAAATTCGTTGATGAGCTTGTTTATGTCCCCGGGGGTGGCCAGGAACGGCACTATTTTTTTCCCCGTGGCGCGTGAGAGCCCGTCGAGCGTGTCCCCTGTCTCCGGATCCATCACCGCCACATGCAGCTCGTCACCGGCCTGGTATAGCGGGAGCACCATGTGCTTTAACGCGAACGGCTTGGGAATGGTCCGCGTGACGGTGTCTATGTCCAGTTCCAGCGGATCGATCTTTTTGTAGGGCAGCCCACACATGGAGGAAATGGCCTTTACGATCTCCTCCTCGGCAATGAATTTCTCCGCGTTGGCCGCCGAGGGGACTTTTAGCCCGGCGATGAACCGTATTGCGTGACCGGGCGCCGGTTTGGACTGTTTGCCTTTGGCGGAGGATTTCACCGTGGATGCGACGGCCTTTTCAGACTCCGCCAGGTTTGACATTATTTTGTCGAATCCCTGCCGGTCTATCCTTTTCTCCTTGAGCAGGAGCTGGGCCAGTTTGCGGATATCGGTGGTGACGCTCATGAGGGGATTTTAGCACAGGGCGGCGGGTTCAAGGCCATGCGGCCGCTTCCCATGGCGCAATCACAAGTTCACCCCACAAACCTCCTTACCCTCGGGATTAAATCCCCGGCCTCAATCGGTTTGCCCACGAAATCGTCCGCCCCGTGGGCGAAAGCTTTCTCCCGCATTTCTTCTTCGGCGGTTGTCATCATTATCACGGGTATCCCGCTTGTCTGGCTGTCATGCTTGACCCGGTCCAAAAGCTCAAACCCGTCCATGCCAGGCATCATTATGTCGGTGATAATGATATGCGGACGTCTTTCCTTTATGTTGGACAGGGCCTGCTCTCCACCCAAAGCCTGCGCGACCTCAATCCCGATCCTTTCAAGATGGCTCCTCACCACCATTAACGACGCCGGTTCGTCGTCCACAACCAGCGCGAGGGGTTTTACAAAAGGAAGCGCCGCGATAAACAGGCTCCCCTTGCCAGGAGCCGTTTCCACGGTAAGCTCCCCTCCGTGGGCTTTCATGATGTCCCGGCTGTACGGCAGGCCCAGGCCGGTCCCAAGCTCCCCCGCCGTGCCTGGAGTGCTCGTTTGCGCCTCATGCCGGAAGATGTCGTGAATGATTCCCACATTAATGCCCTTCCCGGAGTCCTGGACGGCTATCGCGCTTTTTAACCACGGTGGCGTGAAAATCGTGACTTTATCCCCTTTGGAGCAAAACTTGATCGCGTTGGACAAAAGATTGAGCAGCACCTCGTTAAAAAGCAATTGATCGGCGTAAAGCGTCACCTCCGCCGGAACCTCGTTTATTATCTCGATCCCTTTTTGGGAGGCGTTGCGGGCATACGATTCGATCACGGCCGCCGCGGCCGCGCGTCCCCTGAAGAAGCGGGGTCTTGGCGTGATTTTGCCGGTCTGAAGCCTGCTGATCTGCAACAGTTCGTCTATCATCCGCGTCATTCTGCCGCCGCTTTCAAGGACCGCGTTCATGATAATTTTATCGTCATCGTCCAGGTGGGAGGGGTCCTGATTGGCGACATGCTCGATAAGCCCCAGCATGGCGGCGAAGGGCGATTTGAGGTCGTGGGCGACAAGCGAGACGAATTGGTCCTTCAGCTTCGTTGCGGCCTCGGCCTGTTCCTTTGCCTTGGTCAACTCCGCGGTGACGGCGTTTTTTTCCGTCATGTCCTTGCCGACTCCTATGAATCCTACCATCTCGCCGGCATGATTTTTCCACACCGCGCCGTTGCACAGATGAGGGACCAGCGTCCCGTCGCTTCTTATAAACCGCACCTCTATGGAAGAGTACCCTTTTTCGAAAACCTCCCTTATCCCGTTATATACCGTGGGCCTGTCCTCTTCGAACACAAACTCAGCCGCAGGCCTTTTCATCATCATCTCCGGCGCAAGACCACATAGCTTTTCAAGGGCCGAATTCCATTTGATCAGTTCACCTTTCGTGTTGATCACGTAAAGTATGTCCGGCTGCGCCTCTATAATGGACTCGAGTTCTTTGCCTGCGGCGGCCAACTTTTCCTCCGCCCGTTTGCGATCCGTGATGTCCCGCTGGATGCTTTGCATGTATTTCCCGCCGTCTATGGTGATCGCATTGACGCTAATGAGAATGTCACGCGTTTCGCCATTCCTGGCCCGGTGCTTTGTCTCAAAAACGCCGGAACCTTCCTCGATCACTTTGCGTATGTGCGCGGCGACCTCATCCGCCGTCTCCAACATCTCTATATCCGAGATCGCAAGCTTCCCGAACTCCTCCCGAGTGTATCCCAGGGACTCGTGCGCCTTTGTGTTGAACTCCACAATCGCGCCGGTCTGCGCGTCCACGAGCCAGATCGCGTCCGCCGACTGCGCGAAAATGGAGCGGTAGCGCTCCTCCGCCACGCGCACGGCCTCCACCGCCAGTTTGCGTTCGATGGCAAACGTAATGTGGAAAGCGATGGTTTCGGCAAGCTTGATTTCACTCCCGGTAAAGTGATGCGGCTTGTTGAAGTAGACCATGAATTTCCCGATCGGGCGGTTGCGCCGCGCCAGCGGAATAAAGGCGAATCCGCGGATACCTTCCGCCGCCGCCACCGGCCGGAAGTGCGCCCAGTCAGCGTCCAGCTCGATGTCATCAATGAGAATAGGCGCGGGATTGACCGCGTCTTGCGTCCACGGCGAATGCCCGTCCGCCGCTTTCCTGTACGTCTCCGAAAGGCCCTGCCATGACTTGAAGCGCATGACGCCTTCTGAATCGAAAAGCAGGATGGAAACCCTGTCCGCCTTCAGCGCCCGGAGAATGGAACTCTTGGCCGCTTCATAAACGTCTTCGAGCGTATCAGCGCCGCTGACCGCGTTGCTAAGCTGATAAAGCTCCGAAAGCTCGTCAAGCCGCTGTCGCTCGGCCTCCGCCACCTTTTCCCGCTCATGGTGGCGGGCGCTCTTCCGCCGCCAGACGAAACCCATGGCGGATCCGGAGCCGAAGAGCAAGGCGCCAACAAACGCCACCATCTGCCACAGCCGCTCCCTTACAGGCGCGTACACTTCCGATTTGTCCATGCGGGCGACCAGATACCACGGCGAGCCGGGAACGGCGCGAACGGCGGCGATCACCGGCGCCCCGCGATAGTCCACCCCTTCAAATATCCCCGTCTGTCCAAGCGCCGCCCGAACGGCGGGCACTTCTGTTTTCGTCAGCGGTATCCGCAGGTTGAGGGCGGTATTCTTCTGGAACCTGAGGTTGTTTAAAAACAGAGCGTCATCGCCATCCCTGCGGATGAGCAGTGTCTCCGCCGTCTGGCTGGGCGTGGGCCATTTGCCGATAAAGGAGTAGAGATAGGTTGCAGGGTCAATCCGAAGGGCAAGAACGCCAAGAGGCCGGCCGCCGTCCGATTCATCAATAACAGGAACCACAACGGCCAGATGTATAGGGAGATCGGGCGCATACCGGTGAAAGTCTTCAATGCCAACCTTGCCTGAACGCAGTATCTCGGTGATATCACGGGTAACGGACAACTCAACCGGCGCCGGGGTCTGGGGCGCCGTCATTCTTATTCTGCCCTGGGTATCGAACAAGGTGACCCACGCATATTGATAGGCCGTAAGGTATTTGCCCATCCATGCCTGAAGCCGCCTTTGCGCGTTCACGTCCCCCGGCTGTTCCAAAAAGCGGCGGACCAGGGCGGAAAAGGCCGCGTTCCTGAACAGAACGGCGCCATCCCCAAGCCGTTCCCTGCGCCAAAGCTCAAGTTCGTCCACCTTCAACTTCACGATGCTCGAAAGCTCACTCTCCACATTGGCGCGGTAATTCCGCTCGTAATTGAGGTAGTGCAGGTAGCCGATCAGGACAATGCCCATCGCCATGAGGGCGAAAATCAGGATAAAGGCATATCCCGCGGAGCGTTCGGTTCGTTCATGAATGCTCATTGGCGCGCTCATCTCTCAACTCCGGGGCAAAGTTTACCCCGAGTGTTAACAAAGGACGCCACTTCCCTTTTACAGGGGAAGGAAAAGTGCGGCGGGACAGTTCGGGCACGGCGCGCCGTGCCCCTACATTTTGGGCCATACGCGCGCGCGAGGAGCGAGCGTAAGCAGAGAGAGAGAGAGAGAGAGAGAGAGCAAGAAGCTGGCCATTCCCCCATTGTCATATAATCCATCCCGTTATGTTACTCACCCGCCCTCGCCGGGAAAACCACGTTGCCTGCGGTGAGACTTATCGCATCGTTGAGGCTTTTTAGCGTCTTTTCCAGCGAACTTGTTGGCATTGATCCGGCTGCCTCCCGCCGTCTTTAGACAGCAGGGTTCATTGAACTCGTTTTTTTACCTTTACTGCATTTACTGACACCATTTTTAGTATACCCCTTTTTCAAGCAATTGGCGCATCCGCCATAAATATCGAATTGCCTCATATTAAAAGTAACCGAAGAATTAGGCGAAAATGATTCGATGCCTCATGTTTCATGTAACCGAAGGGAGCATGGAATATGGGCAAAAGCGCCAGAAAAGAATACCTTGCGAAAATCAAGGGCCGCTACC
>JACRLM010000098.1 GCA_016235255.1 Nitrospinota bacterium
CCCAGGTTGAGGAAAGTGAGCGGTTATAAACACCTGCCGGAACTGCGTGAGATCATGAAACGGGCTCTGGCGGGGAAGATAATGGTGAAAGCGGCGTGACGGTCATGCCGGGAGTTTCAACTAAAAAAGGGATTGACTCTAATTGAATTAAGAGTTAAAAGAAAAACATGGTGGAGCGGCGCATAACGAACTGAATTAACGCCGCCAAAGATGGTTTATTTCCCAAAAAGGGGAACGCGCCTTTATGCGCCCATTTTTTACCGTTGATGCGAAACTGCCATCCAGTGACGACGTCAAGTTGAGGTCGCTTTCAGAGACTTCGCCGGACGCCGTGGTAACTTTCAAGCATGGCCGGAATATCGAAACGGTCAATCCCGCCTTCATCGCCATGTTCGGCTATTCAAGGGAAGAAACGGCGGGTCTGACGTTAAGGTCCCTTTTCACCAATCCCCCCCAGGACGACGAAAGTCTTCTTCAAGAACTGGGCAGGGAAGCCGAGTGTCTGCGAAAGGACGGGTCGGTTTTCCCCGCCGAGATATCGTGGAACATCTTTGAATGCTGCGGCGAGCAGGTGCGGATGATTATCCTGCGTGACGTCTCCGAAAGAATATCCTCCCGCAAGGCCCTCGAAGAGTCCGAGCGCAAATACCGCGCCCTGGTTGAGGACGCGCGGGACGCGATATTGCTTGCCGGCGTTGACGGACGCGTCATTGACGCCAACGCCAGCGCCGGAAAACTCTTTTGCCGGGAAAAGGAGGAGTTGCTTGGCCTTTCCATACGGGAGATGCACCCGGCTGGAAACGCGGATGAATATTCAAAAAAATTTGGCGAGCTTTGGGAAAAAGGCTCCGTGCATATTCCCCGCGCGCTGATATTGAAAAAAGATGGCGGGACGGCGGTGGTGGACTTGAACGCAAGCATAGTCGAAATCGGCGGAATCAAATGCGCCCACGCCATTTTGCGGGACATGACGCAGGCGCTGGCGGCGGAGGAGAACCTCCGCAAAAGCGAGCAGCATTTTAAGCTGATATTTGACCATGGTTCCGTGGGCAAGGCCCTTTTGGACCTTGATGGCGGCGTGCTCAAGGTCAACGACGCTTTCTGCCGGATGCTCGGCTACACAAAAGAAGAGTTTTTGACCAAGAAAATGTCCGGCCTTACCCACCCGGACGACCTGAAGAGCAACATCATGGCCTTCGACTCTTTTGTCCGCGGGAACAACGATGTGATGACCCTGGAGAAGCGTTACATGGGCAAGGGGGGGCAGACGGTGTGGGTGCTGCTCAACGTGGCCCTGGTAAGGGACGGATACGGGGCGCCGATGCACTTGATAACGCAGGCGCAGGACATCACGGAAATGAAGAAGTCGCAGGAGCGTCTGCGCAAGAGCGAGCGGCTCCTGGCCGAGGCTCAGAAAATCGCCGGGCTTGGCTATTGGGAGTGGGATGTGGACTGCGACCACCTGATATGGTCCGACGAGACATACCGCATATTCGGCCTTCTGCCGCTCCAGTTTGAGGCCACATACGAGGCGTTCATAAGCTATGTCCACCCGGAAGACAGGGAAATCGTCCTCAAGGCAGTAGGCGAAGCCTTGAGCCACGGAGCCGAATATGATACCGATCATCGCATCGTCACTCCTGATGGTTCCGTGAGGATGGTCCATGAAAGGGGGGAGGTGTACCGCGACGCCACAGGCGCCCCGGCCCGCATGATGGGAACGATCCAGGACATAACCGAAAGCAAGAAGGCGGAAGAGAAACTGAGGCAAAGCGAGGAAAAGTTCCGCACCCTGTTCAACGGCGGGAACGACGCCGTCACCGTCACCCTGTTAAACGGCGCGGGCATGCCTTTGAGGTTTGTTGACGTTAATGACAAGGCGGTGGAGCTGTACGGCTATTCGAGGGAGGAGTTCATGGAACTTTCCCCGATTTCGGTGACGGTTGATCCGGAATACAAGGCCAGGCTCAAGGATATCCTTGCGGAAATCAATTCCAGGGGAAGGGCCGTTTTCGAATGGCGCAGCCAGGGGAAAGGCGGAAAAGTCCTGGAACTGGAGATCAGCTCCCAGAAAATAAAGATGCTGGACAGCGATTATTATATTTCCATCATCAGGGACATCTCCGAACGCAAGCGGGCGGAGGCGAAATTGAAGGCCAGCGAGTCGCGCTACCGCGCCCTGTTCGAAAACGAATCCGACGCCATTGTGGTGGTGGACGCGCAGACACGCCGCTACGAGGACGTGAATCCCGCCGCGATGAAGATGTATGGATACACCCGGGAGGAGATGCTGTCCATGGGCCCGGTGGACCTTTCGGCGGAGCCGGAGAGCACCCTTGACGC
This sequence comes from Nitrospinota bacterium, assembly GCA_016235255.1. NCBI lineage: Bacteria > Pseudomonadati > Nitrospinota > Nitrospinota bacterium. The sequence goes on from JACRLM010000098.1 coordinate 2,344, forward strand.
TTTCAGGCGGATTGCTGACAACAACGTGGCAAGCCACCGGGTGACCATGCGCCGCATGAAGAGGAAGGACGGAACTGTTTTCCCGGTTGAACTGTGCGTTGGAGTGTTCGAGGAAGGGGGCAAAGTAAAGCATGTGACCGCCTTGCGGGACATATCCATCCGGGTGGAAGCGGAAAAGGCGATCCGCCAAAGCGAGGAGCGCTACAAGCAACTGGCGGACAACTCGCCGGACATCATCTATTCATTTTCGGACAAGAGAGGCGGGGTGTATTACTCTGCCAGCGCTGAAAAGATTTTAGGCTACCCCTTGGGCTACATGTACGAACATCCGTTCCTGTGGAACCAGTCCATCCATCCCGATGATCTTCCGCTGGTGGCGCTGGCCGTGAAGGAATTGACCCTGGGGCTGCATTTCGACGTCGAGTACCGCGTTAAAAACTGCAATGGCAAGTGGCTCTGGTTCCGTGACCGGTCCATCGGCATGCGCGCCAACGGAGACGAGACCATCATAAACGGCATGGCGACGGACCTTACCGTGCAAAAGGCGCAGGAGGAGGCCATCCGCTGCAGCGAGGACAAATACAAGGCCATTTTCAACAACGGGCTGGACGCCGTATTCGTCGTTTCAAGGGACGTGGACGGGGTGACGGCGTCCAATTTCCTGGACGCAAACGATGTGGTGGTCAAGATGCTGGGCTATTCCCGGGATGAACTGCTGACGATGACGCCGGACAGCTTGATTCCTGACAATCCTGAGTTAAAAGCCAAACTGCCGGAAGTAGGCGCGAAAATAATGAAAGATGGCCGGGCGATTTTCGACTGGGCGCTAAAAGCAAAAGATGGAAGAATTATCCCCGTGGAGATAAGCTCCCACCGGCTGTTACTGCAAGGGCGCGCCACGGTGATCTCAATGCTGCGCGACATTTCCGACCGGGAGAAGCGGCGTGAATTGGAGATCGCCGCCAGGAGCCTGGAGCTTACCAACAGGGAACTGCAGGAGTTCGCTTATGTGGCCTCGCATGACCTTCAGGAGCCGTTGCGCACGATAATCGCCTTCTCCGACAGGCTGGAGGGGAAGTTCGCCGGCGAGCTTAGCCCCAAGGCGGCCGATTACCTGCGGCGCATACGCGTGGCGGGCAAGCGGATGAGCCAGCTTATACATGACCTCCTGCATTACTCCCGCGTGACAGGAAGCCAACTGGACTTTGAACGTGTGGACTTGAACCAGGTGCTCGAGGCCCTGCTCGAGGACATGCGCGGGAGGATAGAGCAGAGCCGCGCTCATGTGACACTTGGCCCCATGCCGGTTGTCCGGGCTGACAATTCGCAGATGCGCCAGATGTTCCAGAACCTGGTCTCCAACGCAATGAAATACCACAAGCCCGGAGAGCGGCCGGTGATCAAGATATACGGGAAAAAGGCGCGGGCCGGCGAAGGGGGCGCCGTGTGGGACGTGGTGGTGGAAGACGAAGGGATAGGATTCGACGCAAAGTACGCGGACAAGATATTCAACATATTCGAACGCCTGCACGGTTACAGCGAGTATGAAGGGACAGGAGTGGGGCTTGCCACCGTGCGCAAGATAGTGGAGCGGCACGCATGGACGGTGAGCGCCGACGGCTATCCCGATGTCGGGGCCAAATTCACGATCCGTTTAAAATCGGTGGAGGCGTGACAGGTGGAGAGTGACTTGCAGAAAAAAGAAGTGGTGCTCATAGCAGAGGACAACCTGGACGACTAGGAGATGATCCGCGAGGCGTTCGAGGAGGCTCTCGATGGAAATTCACCGGTGGAAATCATCTTCGCCTCCGACGGCGTGGAGGTCATGGATATGCTCCACCGCCGGGCCATGCCGGGAAGCGGGGAGACCGGGCCGATGCCGTCATTGGTGATTGTGGACCTGAACATGCCGCGCAAGGACGGGATTGAGACCATAAGGCAGATCAGGGCGACAAGCAGCCTGCGGCGCCTGCCGGTGCTGGTGCTTTCAACATCCTCGTCCTTCCTGGACATAGACAGGAGCTATGAGGCCGGCGCAAACTCCTACCACGTCAAGCCCCACGAAATCCCGGCCCTGGCGGAACTTTTCCGGGATATCCTTGGCTATTGGTTCGGGATAGTCCGGATGCCGTCAAAGGGGATTGGAGGTATCAATGGCGGGTAGGGTCAAAAAACGCGTCCTGATGATTGACGACAGCGTTGACGACTACGTTCTTGTCCGGGACATGCTAGACGACATCGAGCCTGGCAAATACGAGATAAACTGGGCGCAGTCCGCCCCCCGGGGGCTTTCCATGGCATCGTCGGCCGCATATGACGCCGTCCTTCTGGACTACAGGATCGGCGCGTACGACGGCCTGAAGTTTTTGGAAGAGGCCAAGGAGAGCGGGATAGGGATACCCATAATAGTCCTTACCGGCCAGGGGAACGGCATTATTGACGTGGAGTCCATGCGCAAAGGGGCCGCCGATTACCTTGTCAAAGAGGAAATGACCCCGGCCATGGTGGACCGGGCCATACGTCACGCCATCGAGCGGGAGCGGATCCTCAAGGCGCTTGTGGCCAGCGAAGAGAAGTTCCGGTCGGTCTTCGAGGATTCGGCCATGGGCATAGCGCTGACGGACTCCACCGGAAATATTTACGACACCAACCCCTGTTTCCAGGAGATGTTCGGCCCCACCGAAAAGCTGAGGGGCAGGGCATTGACAAGTTTGATCCATCCCGAGGAGGCCGGGCAGATGGTCAGGCTGCTCGGTGAATTCCGCGGTGGCAAGACCTTTTGCGCAAGGACGGAACTCAGGTATGTCGCCGGCGGCAGGACAGTGTGGGGAAAAACGCTGGTTTCATCCATCACGCGGGGAAACCTGGATTCTCCCCATCTTGCCGTGATGATCCTCGACGAGACGGAGGCAAAACTGCTTGAAGAGCGCAAGCGCATGGCGTGCCTTGTGGTGGACAACACCTCGGACGGCGTGATGGTGACGGACTCCCACGGGGTGATAAGCTCGGTCAATCCCGGATTCACGAAAATCACCGAATACACGGCGGCGGAGGCGGTCGGAAAAAAGTCCAGCATGCTAAAGTCGGACAGGCATGACGAAGAGTTTTACAAACGTTTGTGGAAAAGCCTGAAGAGCGGCGGAGTGTGGAGCGGCGAGATATGGAACCGCAGGAAAGGTGGAAGCGTTTATCCCCAGGCCATGAGCATCCGCGCCGTGAAGGACGACAGTAACAGGATAGTCCACTACGTGTCCATCTTCCGCGACATCAGCGACGCCAAGAGGCAGGAAGAGGAGATACGGCACCGGGCCTATCACGATCCGCTCACGGGGCTGCCCAACAGGATACTTTTCGGGGACCGGCTCAACCACGCCATCCTGCACGCCAAGCGGCTGAAGACCAAGGTGGCCCTGATCTTCTTCGATCTGGACGGATTCAAGCTTGTGAACGATACATACGGGCACCTGGCGGGGGACATGCTGTTGCAAGGCGTGGCAATCAGGCTTACGGCGCTTTTGCGCGAAGAGGACACTTTGTCCAGGCTGTCCGGGGACGAGTTTACGGTGATCCTGGAAGACGTGGGGACGATGGAGAGCGTGAAGATAGTGGCCGAAAAGATACTGGAAGCGGTCAGAGAGGAATTCATCGTGAAAAACGGTTCGGTGCGGGTGTCTGCCAGCCTTGGCGTCGCCCTGTATCCGGAAGATTCGGACAATCCCCATGACATCGTCCAGAAGGCCGATGAGGCGATGTATATCGCCAAGGCCAACGGCAAGGACCGAATCGCTTTCTATTCGTCCGGTATCGCCCGGTGATTGCTCCCGGAGTCTGGAAATACCATCGCGCCTGATTCGCTCCGCGTTATCCGGGCCGCAAAGCATCCTCGGAAATGATATAATTAAAAATTTAGCGGCAAACCTTCCGGATGGGCGGGAGGATATCACTTGGGATATATGATGTTCAGGCAGATTATTTTGGCGGCTGCGCTGGCCGCGGCGATGTTGGCGTCCGGATGCTCCTGGGGCAAGGACAAGGAAAGCGCCTCCCCCGCGGGGATGGAGAAGACTGTGGCCAAGGTCGGGAACAAGACGCTGAGCGCGGCGCAGTATGATCTTGAGGTCAGGAAATACAAGTCCATGCTTCAACTGGACAAGACCGGCGCCATGACGGCCCCGCAGGCCGAACATCTGGAAAAGTCCGTCCTCAACAGGATGATAGACGACCTTGCGCTGGAGGCGGAGGCGGAAAAAGAAGGGGTAACCATCTCCAAAGATGAGTTGGAAGAGGAAATCCGCGCTTTGGTGGGGGAATATGACGAGGCTTCGTTGAAACTTTCGATGGAACGGGGCAAGACCACCCTGGAAGAGTGGAAAACGGCGCTGGAAAAGAACATGCGGATAAAAAAGCTGGTCTCCCGGGAGGTTGACCAGAAAATAAAGGTGTCCGAAGATGAAATCAGGCAGTATTTCTCGGAGAACGCCAGGGAGTTCAGGTGGCCGGAGCGCGTGCGCGTGGCCCAGATAATGTTGACCGACGAAATAGCGGCGGCGGAGGCCAAAAGGCTTGTGACGGCCGGTGATGATTTCGCGCTGATAGCCAAGAAATATTCCCAGAGCCCGGACGCCCAGACGGGGGGGGACCTGGGATATTACGCCAAAGGGCAGCTGCCTCCCGAGTTTGAGCATGCCGTGTTCGGACTCAAGGAGGGAAACATTTCGGACGTGGTCAGGTCCACGTATGGGTACCATATATTCAGGGTCCTCAAAAGGGAGACGCCGCGCGCCATGAAGATGGAGGAAGCGCGTGGCAACATGGTTGAAATTTTAACTGCGAAAAAACGGGAAAAGGAGTTTGCGGATTGGCTCTCAAAAGTGAAAAACAGCCTTTCGGTCACGGTCTATCCGGAAGCCTTGCCGCAGCGGCCGCGGCGCTGATTCTTTCCACGGCGTTTAGCGCGTCCGGCGCGTGGGCGGATGTTGTGGACAGGATCGTGGCCAATGTCAACGGGGAGATAATCCTTCTTTCCGACGTGCGCTCGCAGATGGCGCTGATGCGCTCTTTCGCGGCGCAGGGGGGCCCGGTCCCGGCGGAAAAGCTCAATGAGGCCGACACCCTCAAGCTGATGATAGACGAGAAGATAATCGCGCATTACGCGAAGGAGAACAACGTCGTCATCAAGGAAAGCGAGGTGGACCAGACCATCGAGCGGATAAAGGGGGAGAACAGGATCACAAGCGAATTCCTCGAGGAGGCGCTCGGCCGCCAGGGGATGACGATGGAGAAATACCGGGAGAAGCTCAAAAGCCAGATGGCCATCCAGCGGATCACGGGGATGGAGATAAGCGGCTCGCAGGTCTCCGACGACGAGGTGCGGGGATATTACAGGCGCAGGTCCGGCGAGTTCCTGGAGCCGGGGCGCGTGCGGATAAGCCATATCGTGACGCTGATTCCAAGGGACGCTGGCCCCGCGAAGCTCGAAGACGCATCTGCCGGGCTTAACAGGATAAAAAAGGAGATCGCCGCCGGAGCGGCCTTCGCGGAAATGGCGAAAAAGAACTCGCAGGACAGCGCGGCGCGCGACGGGGGCGACCTTGGGTGGTTTTCCAAGGGGAAGATGCTGGCGGAGTTTGAGAGCGCGGCCTTTACCATGCGCCCCGGTGAAGTGGCGGGGCCGATCCGCAGCCAGTTCGGCCTGCACCTGATAACAGTGACGGAGCGCGAAGAGCCCAAGCCCCTGCCGTTTGAGAAAGTGGCCGACTCCATCAGGGATAAGCTGCAGGGGGAGAGTTTCGGCAAGAAGCGAAACACCTGGCTGGAACGGCTTCGTTCGCAGGCTTATATAGAGTATCACTAGTGTCCCAACGCTAACGACATGACTGATTGTAACAGGTTGAGAGAACGAAGGTTTATCATGATTTGCTCTGGTCTCGATTTCAGTTCGGCGCGTAGTATGACGGGTATCTCCAACACGATTGTGAGGCTCGCC